>JAKAPG010000022.1 GCA_021823085.1 Thermoplasmata archaeon
CAAGGGCTGATGCGGCACGGCCCGGGTCATCTCCAACTCGCCCCCTACGGATAGTAGGCCCGTCGACCGGGAGCACTCCCCCTCCTTGGTCAGCTTCGGCCCAGTGACCTGTTACCTTCTTTCACGACCTTTTTATACTCGATACTCTGGTCCCCCGCTCAGCGGTCAGTCTGCAAAGAGGCAGCCGGACCCCAAGCAAAACCATGAACGCGAGTAGCAGGCAGAAGAGTGTCCTGAGTGTGTTGGTCGTCGCCCTGATGGTCCTGTCGACCGTCGTGGCGGTCGTGACTTTCGCGGTCCCGGCCGCAGCCTCCCCGGCGGGCGCGAGTGGCGGCGCGACTCCCGTAGCGATCCAGGCCGCACCACCCCCACCGGCGCCGCCGACCCAGGTGGTCTGCACGAACCCGACGACATTCGGTATCGGGACGGTCACGACTACGTACGGGTACAGCGGCGGAAACGCTCCGTGTTCGACCGCGAACATCTTTTCCGCGGGATCCACCGTCAGCTTCTGGCTGAGCACGACACCGGCGTCGACCGGCATCGTCGGCTCCTCGATCGGTACGGCCGTCCTCAGGGCAGGCTCCGGGAACCTTGACAACGTCTTCACCCTGACCATTCCTGCGAGCACAGCGGCGGGAACGTACTACCTCCTCGCGAACTCGAACGCGGCCCCCACCTCCTACCAGTACGGCGGGGCCATCGTGGTCGCGACGCAGCCGTCGTTCTCGATTTCACCGACGACCGCCTCGCCCGAGATGCAACTTGGCGAGATGGGCTCCGGCTGGGACCCCGCGGCTACCATCGACGTGACGATCAGCTATGCCGACGCACCCTACGACATGCCGGCAGGAACGGGCTTCACGGCTGCTCCGGTCCAGATCGACACGTTCACAACGACCGCCGCCGGGAACTTCCCGGCGAGCCAGCTTTCGAACGCCCTTCCCCAACTGGCGGCCGGCAGCTACGTCATCGTGGCGCAGGAAGTCACCGCGGCGCTCCCACTCTCGTACATGACCGCCGACGCTACCCTGACGATCCAGGGAGCGGTCGGCACCTGCCACCCCGCGGGATACCCGAGCTATGAGACCTGCAGTGTCGGTCCCGTGGCGCCGCTCGGCATGGTGGCGAGCATCCCCGGAAGTACAGGCTCTACGTTCGTGCTCACAGGCGGCGGCTTCACCGCCGGCGCCTCGATCAGTTCGATCACCGTCGGCGGCGTCGCTGCGACGTTCACCCCGGCGACCGCCACGGTCGCATCGGACGGCGCCTTCACCGTCACGGTGACGGGACTCGCGAGCAAGATCACGGCGCAGGGACCCGCGACCATCGTGGTCACGACGAGCCCGGCGTCGGCGCCAACGTCGTTCCCCGATGCCGTTGTGGTCTCCAACCCCGGAATCTCGACGAGCCTGATGGCAACCGACCTCGTGACCAGCACCTCGAGCGGCATGGGCGGCGATGGGCTCATGTACCAGGGCTGGGGCTTCGCGGCGAGCGGATCGGGCAACGTCTACTTTGACGGCGTCGCCCGGGGCGAGAGTACTGACGTGAACGGCTACTTCCTCGACAAAGCCGCCTCGGTTCCCTACCTGCCCGACGGTGCCTACCAGGTCTTCGCCGAGATCGGGGGGTACACTGCGAGCACGACGTTCACCCTGGGACCGTTCAGCGGGATCTTCGACTCCTCGGGCTTCGGGGACCTCCTGACCGGCGAGTATGCCGTCTCGGGCTCAGTGATCGAGGTCTACGCGCAGGGCCTTGCGCCACTCCAGCAGCTCGATGTCACCGACACGGGCCTTGTCAGCACCTTTGGGACCTCCTCGCTCGACACCGTGTGCGTGCAGTTCCCCGCGACGTGTCCGATCCTCTCGTTCAGTGATGGCCGTTTCAACGCCGTCACCGGGACCATCCAGGCGAACTCGGTCGGGGTCATTGACGTCTTCTATGGCCTGACCTACTCTCAGCTCGCCACCGGGGCCTCCGAGACGACCACGCTGGTCACGCTTCCGAGCGGGACCACGGTCACGAGCGCGACCTACCTCGCAGTCGGACCTGCCGTCACCTCGATCGCGACCTCGTACTTGCCGACCGGCACGGTCTCGCTCTCGATCTCGGGCCTCATCCCCAACGGCTCGGCGATCACGCCGGAGACGGCGGGGTACGTCGGCCCGTTCGGCATCCAGATCGCCGGGACGCCGGTGGCCTTCTCCTCGCCGCTCTCCGGGGCCCACTACTTCTTCAGCACGGCGACCGGGACCGCCAGCGTGACGTTCACCAACCCCAACGCCGGGCCGGTCGAGACGCTCGCCATCTACGGCGACGTGAAGACCAGCGGAGCGCTCAACCCGGGCTCCGCCCAGCTCTACAAGAACGTCGACTTCATCACCAGCACTCCGTCCGTCAGCTCGGGAACGGTTGCGGCGAACCCCGCTGAGACGAGTACGACTGGTGGGGCAGGAACCAGCGGAAGCCCGTGGGTCTTCTACGCGGACCCGGCGGGAGCCGCCTACTTCATCGTGTTCGACCTCTATGACTTCCCTGCGAACACGGCGGTCACGGTGACCGTTTACACCTCCGCCGGAGTCACGACCTCGACCGTGACGACCGACGCTAACGGCGGCGGGCTCTACACCTTCATGCCACCGGACACGGCAGGCGTCATCACACCGCCCGGCTCCCCGATGTACCTCCTGACGTTCTCGGCCACGTCGGTGACGATCAGCGGCAACGCCTACTACTGGGAGCTTCAGACGGCGGTCTCCTTCGACGCGGCGCCCTTCCTGCCCTCCGGGTCTCCGGCGACCGACTACTTGACGGAGTTCGGAGTCGACGCGAGCGTCGGCGGCATGGTCACGGTCTACGTCAGCAACTACCTGCCGAACTCGCCGCTCGACCTCGTGATGACCCAGAGCGCGACGGCCCCGCTCAGCGGCTCGGGGATCGTCGGCACCAACCTCGTAGCACAGGCGACGACCAACGCGAACGGCGATGCCACCCTCACCTTCGCCGTGCCGGCCTCGCTCAACGGGGTCACGGTGGCCGGCCTCTGGTATCTGTACGTGGTGGAGAACACGTACAACACCGGGCACGGGCCGTTCAACATCAACACGGCAGGGCTTACCATCGAGTTCCCCGACTTCAACCTGTACGACGGCGGGGTCGTGAGCATGCCGGCGTCGACGGCGTTCCCCGGCGAGATCATCAACTTCGACTGGGTCCCCGCGACCCTCCCGGCCTCGGGAGTCCCGGTCAGCGTGACGATCGAGCTCAACGGGACGGCCTACACGACCGAGCCGGCGACGTTCACGGGAACGGACGTGCTCGGCACGTTCACCATGCCGAACGACATGGTGGGAAGTTCTTGGATGGTGTCGCTCGAGTGGACCCAGGTGACCACGTCCGGCGGCAACACGGTCGTCTCGACCTATCCCTCCACCTCGGTAGCGCCGCTCGCCCTCGTCAGCGGAGCCGGAGCCTTGGTCGTGAGCGTGTCGGTCAGCCAGGCGCAGATCGTCCAGATTGCCAGCCTGAGCGGCCAGTTCGTCAACATGACGCTGACCACCCTGGGCGCGAAGATCACCGGCATCCAGAACGGGGTCGCCTACCTCAACACGAGCTTCGGGACGATGCAGGCCTCCTTGGCGGCGATCGGGGCGACGGTCACGAGCATCTCGAGCGGAGTGGCTCAGTTGAACACGAGCCTGGGCAGCATCAGCGCGACGCTCAAGAGCCTCAACGCGACCATCAGCAAGTTCAACGGCACGGTGGTCGAGCTGGCGAGCATCGTCGGGACGCTGAGCGGCACGCTCTCCTCGATCAACGCGACCGTGCAGGCAAACGCGGTGACGACCGCGCAGATCAACGCGAACGTCAAGTCCCTCATCGGGATGGTCGTCTACATCAACACGACCTCGCTCGCGGGGATTTCGGGGCAACTGGGAACCATCAGTAGTGGCGTTACGAGCGTCCAGGGAACGGTCACGGCGGTCGCCGGGAACGTCGCCACCATCCAGACGGGTGTGGGCACGCTCCTGGTGAACGCGAGCTCGATCCAGGGAACGCTCAACCAGGTCAAGTCGAACACAAGCGGAACCCCGAACATCACGACCTACCTGATCATCGTGATCGTGCTTGCGATCATCGCGATCGTGGTCGGTCTGCTCGCGGTCATGCGCGTGAACGCGGTCGCTCGGCGACTCGAGGGCCGCGGCAGTGGCGGAAGCCAGGAGCCTCCGAAGTAGGCAGGAGGAGCGCACCGGCCGGCGGGGTTCCCGGATCGGGAGCCCCGCTGTAACCCATTCCTTTCCCTCTTCTTCTCATCGAGACTGGTGGGCCGAGGGGGGGCCGGGGGAGCGACGGGAGAGCAGGAGGCTCTACCGGGGCTGGCGATCTATCGATCCATGCAGGACCCTTGGCTCTACGCGGCCTCGCTCTTCGGCCTGGGATTCGTGACGGTGGCGTTCTTGGTCACTCTCACGACGTACCGGAGCGTGGTCCTCCGATTCCTCCGGCAGGCCGGTTCCCTGTTCCTCTTTCCCGCGCTCGGGTTCCTCGTCTTCGTTTCGGGGCTCTACCCTGGCGATGCGGTGACGCTCTTCCTGCTCGCCGAGTTCCTCTACCTGCTCGCGCTCTTCCTGGGCTACATCCGCGGGCTCCTCGGCCTTCGATCGACCGCTCTGGCGGGGGTCGGGGCCGTGGGATTCTTCGTCCCCTGGGAGCCGTATCTCAACGCGGTGCTGATGATCGGCTCGGTCTACCTCGCCTTCACCGTGACCGCGACCCTCCTGCAGAGCATCCTGAGCTACCGGAAGGGGTCCGTGGCCGTCCTCGCCTCGTTCTTCATGTTGAGCGCCTCCGTGATCGCTCAGGTCTTCTACGAGTTCCAGGGGTCGATCGGGTTCCTTCGGACGGGCCTCGTCCTCTTCCTGGTCTCGGCCGTGCTCTTCGAGTTGCCCCTGGTGCTGAGCGTTCCCTGGGGCCATGGCCTCCCGGAGTCGGCCCGGTCGGATCCCCGGTAGCGATTCGGGCTCCCGAGCGAGGATGCGGATCTCTCCTGCGGAGCGCTCCGCGCCGTTCGGGGCCGGCGGTTCCGGTCCGCTCGCGGGAGCGTTCGCCTCCTTCATGACATATAAATAGCGGGCATCCGCATGGGCCGGATGCTGTCCTAGGGCCTACCATGTCGGGAAATCCTTGCACGAGCGGGAGCGCGTACCGGAACTGCTGGGTCGTCCTCGTGGTGGCGGTCCTCGTGGCGACCACCGCCCTTGTCGTGGCTACCCCGTCCGCCGCCGCGGGAAGCGGTCCGGCGCGAGCCGCATCGGGCGACGTGCCTCAGACGGCCCTCCGCGTGGCCCCTCCGGCTTCGGGGTCCCTCTCCATGAGCCCGACGACCTTCGCGAACGGCGCCGTCACGACATCGGCCGTCTTCAACGGAGGGAGCTTCGGCTCGGGAGCCACCGTGACCTTCTGCCTCAGCGCCACCGTCTCGTTCTCCTCGAGCACGTCCATCGGTAGCTACAGCCTCGCGGCGGGCTCGACCACCCTCTCCAGCGCCGTCGTCACGATCCGGACCTCCCAGACAGCGGGGTCCTACTACGTGGCCGCGACCGACGGGTCGTGCGGGGGCGCGTCGTCGACCTACACCTCTCCGGTCTCCGCGGACGTCGTCTCGAGCCCCTACCCCAGCTTTTCGCTATCGAACGCCACCCAGACCATCGGGTCCACCATCTCCGTGCGCGGCGGCGGCTGGGACCCGAGCGCCACCGTGCTCGTCTATCTGGGCAGCCTCGCCGCGACCCCGGCGATCGCCGGCTTCACCACGAGCTCGGCCGGGGCCCTGCCTTCGAACGCATCGTTCACCGTGCCCGCGGGCCTTCCCCAGGGCGTCTACGGCGTCTTCGCCATCGAGACCCATGCCGGCGGCTCCTCGAGCCAATGGCTCGATTTCTCGGCTCCCTACTCCGGTACCACCAACTTCTTCTCGGTGGGACCCTCGATCACGGTCCGGTCCGGTCAGACGGGCAGCTTCGACTTCAGCGGAGCGTCCGGCTCCACCCTGTCGATCTCGGGCCAGGGCTTCCGTGCCTCCTCGACCATCGCGGCCAACTCGATCACCATCGGCGGCATCGGCACCACCCACAGCTCCGTCGCCGTGAGCTCCTCGGGCACCTTCTCGGTCAGCGTGACCACCGCCGCGGCGATCTCCGCCGTTCCGGGGGGCTCCCAGACCGTCGTCGTCTCGACCAGCCCGGCGTCCTCGACGAGCTCCTTTGCCGATGCCGCCTGGGTCTCCAGCCCGAACTCGGGCGCGCTCCAGTTCATGGTCTCTCCCACCTCGGGTCTCTCTCCCGGGGGTGCGATATCGGCCGAGGCCTGGAACTTCCCGTCCGGAGCGAGCGTCTCCTTCCGGGTCGGCGCCACGATCGTCGCGACGGTCGTCGCGGACAGTCTCGGATTCGCCGAGCTGGCGGCTTCCTCCACGCTTCCCCCCATGCCGGCGTCCACGTACAACGCGCTCGCGGCGGACAGCTCGGCGGGGCTCTACTCCTCTCCCGTCTCGGTCACCGTCTCCGCCTCGTATGCCGCCACGGACCCGAGCGGGGCGCAGATCGCGTCGGAGTACATTCCGTCCGGAGCGGCCGTCACCGTGGAAGCGCTGGGCCTGACGCCTCAACAGGGGTACGTCTTCAGCGACACGGTGTACGCCGGGGCCTCGATCGCGGGGAACTCGATCGGGCTTGCCTATGCCGACGGGTACGCCACGGTCGCCGTCGCGGTCGGCAGCCTGGACGCCGCGACGGGAGAGTTCCTGCCGGCCTCCAACGGCACGCTCCTCTTCGCCTACGCTCCGCTCTACGACCTGCTCTCCAGCGTGCCTTCGACCGGAACGACCGAGACGATCTCCCAATCCTCCTCGATCGCCGGGACCTACCGGGTGATCGGAGCGGTAACCTCTTCCGTCGGTGACTGGCAGAGTTTCCAGTCCGGTTCGGCCCTCTCCTCGGCGATCACCTTCTCGGGGCTCATCCCGCAGGGCTCGACGGTCTACCCCGGCGTTGCCGGGCTCTCCTACTACTACAACGTCTACGTCGGGACCACGCTCGAAGCCGGGCTTTCCGGTTCAACGTGCTCCGCCGTAACGCCGAGCACCTGCTATGCGAGCGGCAGTCCTTCGGGCACGCTCGCGATCCGGTTCACCTGGCCGGCCGTCAGCGGAGCACAGTCGCTTTCCGTGGTCTACCTGGGCGAATCCCCCTCGAGTTCCTCGCTGGTGGCCGTTCCGGTCGTCCTCTCGGTCGCCGGCGCCTCGCCGAGCTCGGGCACGCTCCAGACCGTGACCGACCCCGTCTCGGGGCACACGGAGGTCGTGGGCTACGGGCTCCTGCCCGGCGCCTCGAGCTACACGCTGAACGTGTCGACCGCCGTCTCGGGCACGATCCATCTCACTCCCACCGTGACGGGCTACGGAGCGATGGCCGCGATCGATCTCACGGCGGGCGGCTACACGAACGAGCCGGCCGGGAGCTATGCGGTAACCCTCTACGTCCACACCGCAAGCGGGTCCGGGACCCTCTCCGCCACCTACTCGGTCGGGGCGTCGCTGACCATCTCCTCGCCCGTCTCGATGTCGGGACCGATCGGGACCCCGGTCACCTGGTCGGCGAGCGGGCTTGCCTCGAGCGGGTACTACGATCTCTACTTCGCAGGCACCTACCAGGGCCTCACCTACCAGGCAAGCTCGGCGGGAGCGATCTCGGCTCAGGCGTTCACGGTGCCGGATGTGATTCCCGCGACGTACTCGCTCGCGCTTGCGCCGACGGGGACCACCTCCGCCGCGGTTTCCGCTCCGTTCACCGTGACCGCGAGCACTGCGATCACCCTCACCGCCGGCGGGAGCGACGCGACCGCGGCGTTCCCCTCCGAGATCGTGCAGTTCGACTGGGCCCCGGCGAGCGGGCACACTCCCCAGGGTCCCGGGAATGCCACCACCGACTACAGCCAGATCTCCGTCACCGTGAATCTGAACGGGAGCTCGTATACGACTTTCCAGGCCACCCCGCTCGATAGCGGTGCCGCACCGACCGCCGGAGGTGCCGTCACGGACCTCCTGGGCTCCTTCGCGATGCCGAACGCCGCGCCGGGAGCGTACTACTTCGTCACCTTGACGTGGACGCAAACCGCGACGTACGTCGGCGTCACAACGAACTCGTACACCGAGACGTCGCCCGCGTACATCGCCCTCGCGAGCGGGTCGGGCGCCCTCCTCCTCAGCATCAGCTCCGCGACCATCGCCGAGATCGCCACGCTCTCGGGGGCCTACGTCAACATCACCCTCGCCCAGCTCAACGCGAAGCTCGTCGGCATCGAGGGCGGCGTCGGCTACCTCAACACCAGCTTCGGCAGCATGCAGGCCGAACTGAGCACGATCGGCGCCACCGTGACCAGCATCCAGAATGGGGTCGTCTCGCTGGAGTCCTCGGTGGGCACGATCCAGACCTCGCTCGCGAGCATCGAGGCGACGCTGACCTCCTTCAACGGGACGGTCGTGGAGCTCGCCTCGATCGTGGGGAACCTCTCGACCACGCTCAGCGCCATCAACACGACCGTCACCGCGACGTCGGTCACCACGCAGCAGATCGCGGCGAACGTCCAGTCGCTCGTCGGGGCTACGGTCGAGATCCAGACCGCGGTCGGCAACCTCACCGGGACCGTGACGGCGGTCCGCAATCAGGTCGCGATCATCTCGACCGGCGTCGGCAGCCTCCTGACGAGCGTGAGCTCGATCCAGTCGAGCACGAGCGCGACCCAGAGCAACACCAGCTACGTGCTGATCCTGCTGGTCGTCACCCTCGCGCTCGCGGCCGCCGCCGTGGGCATCGGAGTGGTCGCCCTGAGCCGCATCGGCCGGGGAGGTCAGCCTCCCCACAATTGGCAGCCTCCGGCGCGGTCGCCGCCGAGGGATCAGGGACCGCCGTAGGTGGTCCGCGAGACGAACGAACGGCGCGGTCTTGCGTCGATGGCGTTGCCCCGGTTCCCGTTGGCGGCCAGGAGTCCAGCGGCATGGCTAAATACCGTCTAAGCTCCTTGAGCGGTCGAAGCGCCCGGGAGCGGTCCCGGGCGACGAATCGAAGGAAGAGCTGGGTGTCTCTCTGATGTCGACGACGAACCGAGTAGCGCAGGCAACGTTCGATCCGGCCGCGCTCTGGAATCATGCCGTCTATCGTAGCAACGGAACCGGCAGGGTCCGACGGACCGAGATCGAGTTGGTGATCGAGGTGCTTCTCTGCCTCGACCGGGGGACCGGTCAGATCTCGGCCATCCTGCGCAAGGCGAACCTCACCCACGCGAAGCTCTCTACGATCCTCTCCCAACTCGAGGAACGCAAGCTGATCCGGGTCGGCTCGGAGGCGGGTCGCAGCGTCTATTCGATCGAGCCCCGGGGCCGTGAACTGCTCAGCGAGTACCTGAGCTTCCGCGGCCTGCTCGAGCGCACCTACGGATTCTCGCTGTGACCCACTCCTAACAGGTTGGGGCACTTCCTCCGGGTCTTGGCTAAAGGACTCGAGGCGGCTCCCGTTCCCTCGACCGGACTCTCCGCTCCTTGCGGGAGGATTGAGCTCGGGTCTCCCCCGGCATCGCGCATCGATCTCGCGGTGGTCCCGGATACGGAGGCGAGCGCGCGGGCGAAGCGAGGAGCGATCCCGCACGGACGCAGTCCGAGGGTTCACCCGGTCCGGAGCTCGAGGTCTCGATCCGGCGTAGGAAGCCGTCTCGCGGTTGCCGACGGAAAACCCGTGCGCTCCGCAGACGGAGCCGGGTCAGCGGCTCCGTCCCGTCCGTCCCCGGACGGACGGCCGCCGGCTCCCCGGCGGCGTCGCGGATGGCGGGAAAGGCTAGCGGTACCCGCGAACGCCCGAGGTCGCCCCGACCGCTCCGCCCGAGCCACCGCCTTCGGCCTCCGGTAGCGGCGCCACCTCCTCCAGGTGTGCCGCCTCGATGGCCGCGAGTTCCGGCGTCTTGTACGAGGAGAACAGCGCGAAGAAATACAGGATCGCGCCGGCGATCGTCACCGCCACGAGGTCCCAGGGGAAGGCCAGCAGGGGAACCGTATCGTACCCGAACGAGCCCCAGAAGCTGAGGCCCAGCAGGACCACCATGAAGGTCACGAGCCAGACTCCCGCAGCGATCTCCCGACGCTTGTCGTGCGGTACGGCCAGGTACAGGGCGAGGGTCGCCCCGTATCCCAGGGCCGCCATCCCGCCCAGGAACACGATGAACGTGTTGCTCAGCGCAGTCCCCGTAAGGGTCCCGGCGGTGAACGGTACCACGATCGAGTAGTACCAGTAGCCGGTCAGGGAGACGAGCATGGCCAGGAACACGATGCCGACCGCGTAGGCATAGTCCTGATTGACTCCCAGCCGCAGGGGAGCGTAGATCAGAACGTAGAGCAGTATGCCGATGAAGACGGCGATCTCGAGCACGGCGATCAACGTGAAGGTGCTCCAGTACACGATCAGCGTGGCTCCGATGAACGCGATGCCGGCGATGATGGAGCCCCCCGGCAGTCGATACGGCCGATGAAGCTTCGGTGCGTGCCACCGGGCGGTCTGCAGAACGACCCCGCCCATGATGTACGTGAAGACCGTCGCGCCCGTGATGAACCCGACCAAGAGGTACCACGACGGGAACGGAACGAGGAAGATCGTTCCGACGACGATCGACGCCACCAGCGCCAGGGCCGGGATCCCGTAGCGGTTCAGTCGAAGAAAGGCGCTGCCGAAGAGTCCGTCCGCCGATAGACCGTAGAACGTCCGCGACGAGGTCCCCAGATAGATCCAGCCGGTCCCCGCCGGGGAGATCCACGCATCGACGAGCAGCAGCGATGCGAATGCGCCCAGGAACGCGATGGGGGCCGTCGTGAGCGCGTTATAGAACGGAGCGAACGCGTAGCTGGAGCTCGTCAGGCCCGTCCAGTCTCCCGGAGGCACCCCGGCCGCGGTCCAATTGATCCCTCCGATGAACGCCACCTGGAGGAGAACGTAGACGACGATCCCGATCACGACCGATACGATGGTCGCGAGCGGGATGTTCCGGCCCGGATTCTTCGCCTCGCCGCCGAAGTCCAGCGCTTGCCGGAAGCCCAGGTAGGAGAACACGATGCCCGCGAGGGCGACGGCCTCGAAGACGCCGGGCCAGCCGTACGGGAGGAACCCGGAGCTCCCCGCGTAGGAGAGGCTGAAGTTCGATCCGCGGAGGACCGCAAACAGGAAGATGAAGGTCAGGACCGGGATGATCAGCTTCCACCAGACGATACCCTGGTTGAACCGGCCCAACAGCCGGATCCCGAAGTAGTTGAGGAAGAAGAATCCGACGAGCAAGGCAAAGGAGGCGGCGACCCCGTACCCCGAAAGGACCGTCACCGTCCCGAGGAGGGTGCTCACGGTCGGTCCGTACAGCGCCGGAACGTACACGCCCGCATACGAGACGGTCGCGATGGCCTCGATGGCGGGCACGGAGACCGCGCTCAGGAGATACGCCCATCCGATGATGCTCCCCGTGTAGCTTCCGTGGGTCAGGTTCGGATAGCGGACGATCGCCCCGGATCGGGGGATCATTCCCGCGACTTCCGCAAAGGTGAGGGCGATGGCCAGAACGATGAAGCCTCCGATCAACCAGGAGATGATCACCGCAGGACCGGCGAGGCCCAGTCCGAAGGGGGAGGCTACGGCGAACAGCCAACCGGAGCCGATGATCGCCCCGACCGAAAGGAAGAGCAGCTGGGTGAACGTCAGTTCCCGACGGAGCTTCCGGTCCGACGGCGTGTATCCGGCCCCGGTCAGTGGTTCCCCCGTTTCCCCCGCACCCGAACTCGCCATCCTTCGTACCCCACGGCGCAGGCTAGCTACGCCGTGGCACTGCATGGCGTTCTGAACTTAAATTGTTGTATGACTCCCCAGTGATGGTAGGATCCCATGGAAGCGGCCCGGTCCCCCGGAGGGGCCCGAACGGACGTCGGAACGGCCGCGGGACGCAGCCGAAACCGATTGCCACGCCCCGGTCGCGACGGTATCCGGCACGGTCACCGTCGCACCGCCTCCTCCCCCGCTCCGTCGAGCCGCCGTGCGCGCGGCGTCCGGTGAGGCTCGGCATCGGGGGGAGGTTGCTCCGGATGCCGCCGTCGGTCGGTGGGGCGCTGAAACCGAGCGCCCAGCGCGTCGAGGACGCCCTCGCGGAGCGGGGGTTGCCCGGACGGGTCGTCGAGCTCGCCGCCTCTACCCGGACCGCCGCGGATGCGGCCCGGGCGGTCGGGTGCGAGGTCGGTCAGATCGCGAAATCGCTGGTCTTCCGCGGGAGCGATGGCCGCTCGGCCGTGCTCGTCATCACGAGCGGGACGAACCAGGTCGACGAAGAGTGGATGGCCCGGTTCGCCGGCGGCCCCCTCCTCCGCGCGGACCCGGAATTCGTTCGGGCCGAGACCGGGTTCGGGATCGGGGGCATCCCCGCGATCGGCCATTCGAGGGCGCTCAAGACCTTCATCGACCGGGATCTCCTGCTCTTCCCGACGATCTGGGCGGCCGCAGGGCACCCCAACGCGGTCTGTCGGCTGACCCCCGCCGAACTCCTCGATCTCTCACCGGGGAGGGTCGTACCGGTCGCGCCCGAGGGTCCGTCCTCCGACGCCCATCTCCCCTCCGCGTGGGTCACCCTGGACTGCTACGGAACGCTCGTCGACTGGCGCGCGGGTCTCTTGGGCTCGTTGGCCCCGATCCTCGGGACCCCCCCGTCCGAGACACAGGACCGCTTCTTCCGCACGTACCTCGCCGAGGAGCGGCGCGTGGAGACCGGACCGTACCGTCCGTACCGCGAGGTCATGGCCGAGGCGCTCCTCGCCGCCGCCGGGATCACCGGGATCGCGCTCCCTCGATCCGCGGCGCAGGAGGTTCCGGAGTCGATCCCCGAGTGGCCGCTGTTTCCCGATACTTCGGCGTCGTTGCGCGGGCTCGTCGCCGGGGGGAGCCGACTGGCCGTGCTCTCGAACATCGACCGGGACCTGCTCGACCGGACCCTGGCCCGGCACGACCTCCCGGTCTCGATGTCCGTGACGGCCGAGGACGTGAGATCCTACAAGCCGGCGCCTGCCCACTGGATCCGATGGTGGACGCGGAGCGGTGCGGACCCCGGGCGGACGTGGCATGTGGCCGCCTCCTACGAGCACGACATCCGAACGGCGGCTCGCCTCGGCTTCCGCACCGTGTACGTGCGGCGCTACGCCGACCTTCCTCCCCCGGCGGGGGCTGGCCCGGTCGTCCGGGGTCTGGGCGAGCTGCTCGGTCGACGGTCGGGAGAGCGTGCCGGGGATGAC
>JAKAPG010000234.1 GCA_021823085.1 Thermoplasmata archaeon
GTGTTGTTGAATAGAACGAGCGTCGAGCGCACCGCGAAGCTCGCCTCGTTCGCACTCAACCGTGCCTTGTCCGGCGAGGCTGCTTGCCAGCCTACACTCGGCCCCAACGTCGAGCTTCCGCTAACCGGCGGACCCGCGTGGCTCGGCGAAAGGCCCGACAGCAATGCCGAACTTCCCGCAACCAAGGTGACCAGCACCACGGCCCAAGCCCCGACTCGTGGGTGGGTCCGGGAACCCATGCTGACCGGCAGCGGCGACCGGTGTTATAATTCATTGCGGAGTCCAAACCACCCAACTCGGGCCCCCACTCCCAGCCGCGCTTCCTGCCTGAACCTGCGCCGGTTCAATGGCCCGTCGGTGGGAGTGAATCCTTGCCATGGCATCACCTTCCAAGTAGCATGACCCCCACCGGAGTGGCCCCAATTCGTTCGTGGTGCCCCCGGCCCGAAAGGCACACGATTTCGACCAGACCGAGAGGGTCGGTCGCCCAAGTACGGGGCTGACCGGACCGTCGTGTGGTTAAGCCCGTTGACAAGAAGTGGAACCGCCTTTGGGTTCTAGCGCTACCTAACGAACGGACCCGAGAGCGCGACCGGAGCGGAGCCTCTGGGACATCGAGGGGCCCCGCGTACGAACTGAGCGTCCAAAAGGAACGACGTCGATGACCCGTTCCGTGACGGCCACCATTCAGATCCTGATGTTTCTCCACGTCGGGGCCGCCATAGCCTGGGTCGGAGCGGCTCTCTTTACCGCCGCCGTGCTCTTCCCGACCATGTGGAGGATGGACCCGGAGGAGCGGGCTCGCTTCTACGGTCGCATCATGCCTCGACTCGGGCCCTACATGCTGGCCTCCAGCGTGCTCACCCTGCTCTTCGGCGGAGTGCTGGCGTACGAGTTGGCCGGAGGGAACCTGTCGGTCTTTATCGCTCCCGGCGGGCCTGCCTGGGCCGCTTGGGTGACGTTCGGTGGCGTCTTCGGCATCGCCGCGTTCCTGGTGGGGGAGGTTTACATTCTCCCGAGCGCGCTACGGCTCGAGAAGCTCGTGACCCGCGCGCTGGCCAATCCGAGCAAAGAACGATGGAGCGAGATCGACGCATTTGGACACCGGCTCGATCGGGTGGCCACGGCCTCGCTTGCCTTGTTCGCCGTGGCGTTGATCGGAATGGCTGGAGCCGCCAGCGTCTGACGCTGCGTTCACGCACGAGAAGTACGCCCTGCGCTGACCCTCTCCGGACGCGGTCATGTTCGTGCCCGTATCCCTGTGGCTCGAGCACGAGGGAGGTCGCCCGACGCGAGGCGCCGTCCGCGTGGGACGGACCGAGCTCTCGGATCCGCAGCGAATTTAATGCGAAGGCTTCCCTACCGGGGGAGCGATGCCGGGGCGAGAGCGCTCGGGCGAACCCCCCTCGATCCTGACCGCAACCGGTGTTCGGAAGCGCTTCGGGCGCAAGCTCGTGCTCGACAGCGTAACCCTCGAGGTCCGGCCGGGTGAGGTAGTGGCCCTCGTCGGGGAAAACGGTGCGGGAAAGACGACGCTCCTCCGGATTTTGACAGGACTCCTTTCTGCCGACGGCGGGGAGGTCGACACGCGAGGTAGCGTCGGATACTGTCCTCAAGGTCCCGGCCTCATCGGACTGCTGAACGCGGACGAGCACCTCCGCTACTTTGGTGCCGCAATGGGTCTTCCGGACGGGACCGCGCTGGATCAGGGACACCAACTGCTCGCGGATCTCGGATTCCCGGTCGGGGACCCTACGCTAGCGCGAGACCTCTCGAGCGGGAACCGGCAGAAGCTCAATCTCGTTCTCGCCCTGCTCGGCGATCCCGAGATTCTGCTCCTAGATGAACCGTACCAGGGCTTCGACCACGGCACCTACGTGAATTTCTGGCATCAGGTCCGGACGTGGCGCGATCGGGGCAAAGCCATCGTCGTCGTCACCCACCTGCTGGTGGAGCGCCAAAGGGCGGATCGGGTGGTCGAGCTCAGGATCCCTCGCCTTTCCCCGGCGGAAAGTAAGTCGACCTCCGGAGCTTCATGAGTTCGGCGCGACGGATCGTCATAGTCGCCGCGATGCAGGGGAGGGACCTCGGCCGTCGGTACGTGGCGATCGCGCTCATGGTCGCCCTGCCGCTGGTGTTCTATTTCGCCCTTCTCCCTGGCCATTATGCCGTCTTCGTCGGTGGCATCGGGCTGGCTTGGTCGGTGTCGGCCGCCGGTCTCTTTGTCGTCTTGGCCTCACGAGAAACCGACCCCCGCTTGGTCCTGGCCGGCTACCGACCTTGGGAACTCTTGGCGGGCCGATGGCTCCTCTTGGAAGGGGTCGCCGCGATCCTCATTGGCGCCTTCGCGCTGTTGTTCATCGCGATCTCCCGTCCGGCGGCGCTCACTGAGCTCGTGGTCGGGGTCGCCCTCACCGGCATCGTCGCGGTTCCTCTCGGACTCGCGATCGGTTCGTTTCTCCCGAGAGAACTCGAGGGAACCCTGGCCATCATCGCTCTGGTGGGGATCGAGCTGTCGCTGCCGACGGACTCCTCGGTCGCTCCGTTCCTCCCCCTCTATGGGTCGCAGCAATTCCTCGCCGTCGCCGCCGGGCTCCAGGGCGTATCACCACCCCCCGCCCAGGTTTCTGTCGCCTACGCGCTCGCCTACACGGCCGCTCTCATGCTCCTCGCCGCCCTGCTCTGGACGCTGCGGGTCCGCGTGAAGCGGCCCCATCACGGACCGCCCTCGGTTCGTTCCTAGGTACGCCCTCACGGGCGCTCGATGGAACCCGGCGCCGAGTT
>JAKAPG010000235.1 GCA_021823085.1 Thermoplasmata archaeon
GGCACGATCTCCAGGAGGCTCAGCCCGCTGCCCGAATAGACGGGGAGTCCGACAAGAGGGAGCGGTTTGGTATACCAGGGTGGGGGGGGAGGTGGCGGCAGGATCGCCGAGGTTCCCACCAGATCCTAGGATGAGCCGGACGTTGTCCCGCCGTTGATGTAGCCCCCGACCAAAAGGAAGCTGTTCGACGCGTTGTCGAAGGTAAGCCCGAACGCCTGCAGCGGCCCGGGGTTCGGCTGCGGCGCGAGCCGGTACCACGCACCGTGGCTGAACTCCCAGGTGTCGGAGGCCTCGCTCCCGTTCGAGCCGCCGTAGAGGATCGCGTAGCCCCCGGCGGAATCGTAGGACATGGCGGAGTACGCCCGCGCCGACGGTGCGGTGGGGAGCTGGAGCTGGCTCCACACCCCGCTGGAGAACGCCCAGGTATCGCCGCTGACCTCCACGCACGCACCGGTCGCGTTGATCGCCGAGCACCCTCCGAAGAGTATCGAATGGCCGTCCGTTGCGTCATCGGACATGGCGGCGAACATGCGTCCGGGGGGAGAGACTGGGCTGGTGACCTGGCTCCACCCACCACCCTTGAACACCCACGTGTCGTTCAGCAGCCGGCCGTTGGCTTCGCCCCCGAAGAGCACGACGTAACCGTCGCGAGAGTCGTACGCCATCGTCGCCCCGAGGCGGGCCGGAGGGGCCACGGCGAGGTTGAGTTCTGTCCAGTTGCCCGCATGGAACTCCCAGGTGTCGCCGTAGGTCTGCCCGTTGAAGCTGCTGTAGCCCCCGAACAGGACCACCACCTGGTCCGCCCCGTCGTACGCCATCGACGCGCCTCTATGTTGGCCGGGGCTGACCGACGGGTTCGACACGGTCCAAGTGCCCCCGGAGTAGGCCCACGTGTCGGTCTGCGATAGGCTCGTCTCGTTGGAAAGGCCTCCGAACAGGACGTCGTAGTGGTCGGCGGCATCGTAGGTCAACGTCGGGTCGTACCGGGGTTGCGGCACTGTGGATGGCGGGAGGAGCGCCCAGTCCATTCCGTTCCACCGGTACGTGTCGTCGAAATAGGTGGTTCCAATCCCTCCCGTGAGCAGGTCCACGCCGGTCGTCGTGTCCCACGCCAGCCCGGGGTTCGCGCGTCCCGGAGGAACGACCGAGGGTCGGACCTCGGTCCACGCACCGCTTCGGTACGTCCAGGTGTCGGACAGCCAGGTTCCCGTGGAGAAGTTCGCCCCTCCGAAGAGCAGGAGGCCCGGGGACGGATCTCCAAAGTAGGCGAGGGACTGGTACGCCGTCCTCGGCGCCGGGGCGCCCGAGACGGGAGCAACCTGCGTCCAGGCGCCGGCAGCGAATGTCCACGTGTCCGCGAGCTCCGCGCTGTCGGTTGCTTCGCCCCCGAACATGACCACGTCGTGGTCCGACGGATCGTTGGCCATCCCCGCCGAGTCTCGCGCCGAAGGAGCGGAGGACCCGGTAAGGTTGGTCCAGGTGCCACCGACGAACTTCCACGTGTCTCCGAGCGAAACCGTACCCGTCGCCCCCCCGAAGAGCACGACGTAGCCGTCGGTGGAGTCGTACGCCATGGCGGACCAGGCCCGCGGCGATGGCGCCGTCGGCGGCGACAGCTGGGTCCATTTGCCACCGAGGAATGCCCAAGTGTCGTTGAGCGCGCCGAACGAAGTGTATCCTCCGAAGAGGAGGACGTAGCCGTCGGTCGCGTCGAAGGTCATCGCTCCGCCGAACCGGGCCGGCGGAGACGGACTCGGGTGAAGCTGGTTCCAAACGCCGTCTCGGAACACCCAGGTATCGCCCAAGGCCGAGTAGGTGCCGTCTCGCCCACCGAAGAGGAGCTCATAGCCGTCGGCCGCATCGTAGGCGAACCCGGCCGAATCCCGCGCGGGGGGTAGGGGAGTCGTCGCGGTCACGTTCACCCAGAGCGGGGCTCCCGTACCATCCGTCTGGGTCAGCTCCGAGACCGCAGAGCGGGAGCGGGGTGGGCTCACGGTCCGTGCCGGGGAGCTGGGACCTGCCGAGAGCGGAGCGTGGGCCGCGCCGTACAGCGCGGCGGGGACGCCCGATGCGCTCACCGCGGCAAGGGTCAGCAGGATGGCCAGCGCCGGGCGCCAGGCGCTCGCGCGAATCTCTGGCCGCTTCCCGGACACGTCTGCTTCTGGCCCCCTGCGGGCAGTCGACCCGATCGACAACCTTGCGGATTACCCCGGTAGTAGCCGGATGATGACCCTGTAAATTATTCTTGCGAGACCGGTTCCTTGGGCCGGCGCCCGTAAACAACGACAATCATCCCCCGACGACTCTCACGGCAGGGAGCTTCCGGCCGGGTTCGCCCTTCACGTACGACTCGGCGCGACACGACCTCGGCTCGGTCCCATCTGGAGCAGACCCCCGAGTTGCTCCTGCTCGTTCTTCGACACCAACGGGTCGGGCCACGCGGCGATCTCGTACGCGCCTCTCGGGCCCGACCGGTGATGCGCTTCCCCGGGAGTGGCCTACCTTTCCATCGAATCGTACTGCGCGCCCTACGGGAGCACGGAAGTCACTCAGGGTCCGCTCTGAAGAGTGCATCCGTGAGTGGGTCCGGAACTCCGCCGACAAGCAGGAGACGATGCTCTCGGCCAATGAGAGCGCAGCGGTGCCCTCGAGGGGCGCGCGGACCGGCTGGTCCTGCAAGTCGAGGCCGGAGCGGGCGTGCGCGACGGAGGTCGCCACGTTCCGGCCGACCACGGCGTACGGACCGGCGAGGGTACCACGGATCGGCGAGATC
>JAKAPG010000023.1 GCA_021823085.1 Thermoplasmata archaeon
CCTCCGTCTTCCCCGCGCCGGTCCACGGTTGGCTCACGAACGCGAACCTGATCGACGGGCTGGGGGCGCTGATCTTCGCGGCGATCCTGCTCCTCGCGAGCATGCTCAACACGATCGTGCTCATCTGGTGGGAGCGCAAGCTGCTCGGACGGTTCATGGACCGACGGGGAGCGATGCACGTCGGCTACGCCGGCCTCTTGCAGAACTTCGCCGACGGGTTGAAGCTGTTCCGAAAGGACACGGTCCAGCCGCGGGAAGCCGATACCCTCGGCTTCTGGAGTGGCCCGACCGCCTACTTGGTCACGTCTCTGATCATCTTCGCGATCCTGCCCGTATCGACCGGTTGGAACTCGGGATCCCTCCCGCTCAGCCTCCTGCTCGCGCTGGCGGTGTTCAGCTTCGCCCCGCTGTTCATCTTCGTGTCGGCATGGTCGAGCAACAACAAGTACTCCCTGATCGGCGGGATGCGCTCGGCCGCCCAGATGATCGCCTACGAGGTGCCGATCCTCCTCGCGGTCGTGGCGGTCGTCCTCGTCTCGGGAACCTTCGATCTCAACACGATCGTCGTCGAGCAGACGAACTACTGGTTCTGGGTCCCGCTGTTCCTCGCACTGATCGTGTTTGTTGCCGGGATGCTCGCCGAGATGGAACGGATCCCGTTCGATCTGCCCGAAGCCGAGGCGGAGCTGGTCGAAGGATGGAACACCGAGTACGGCGGCATGATGTTTGCATTTTTCATGCTCACCGACTACCTGCGCGCCCTGCTCGGCTCCTTCCTGATCGTACTGCTCTTCCTCGGCGGATGGACGATGCCGAGCTGGGTGCCCGCGGCACTGACCGGCTTCCCGCTCGCCGGGATCTTCTGGTTCATGATCAAGGTCTACGTCGTCTTCACGATCTTCGTCTGGATCCGCGCGAGCTTGCCGCGCGTGCGCACCGACCAACTGTTGCGCGTCGGATGGAATCGGATGGTCCCGCTCGCGTTGCTCAGCGTCGTGCTCGCGGCGCTCCTCGTCAGCGTGAAGTGCCTACCCGTGCTGGGATGCATCCCCTCGTTGGGAGGCTAGAGGGGAGGATTCGCGATCATGGTGGCCGAGAACGCCCGTAGAGAACCCAAATCGGCTGACAACCCGATCCTCTGGGTCGCCCGCCCGATGATGACCGCGGCCCGGCAGTTCGGAAAGAGCCTGGTCCGCCCGTCCACGATCGTCTACCCCTTCGAGCGGCTGGAGGACCCTCAGTTCCGCGAAGAAGTTGCCGTCGCCGCAGGGAAGCCGATCGGCGTCGGCGCGGTCTGGGACAACTACCGCGGGGTCCATGCGCTGAACATCGCGACGTGCATCTCGTGCAACCTGTGCGCGTTCAGCTGCCCGGACCTGTGCATCGACATGGTCACGGTGCCGGGCGGAGACCCGAGGCACCCGAAGAAGTGCCCCGAGATCGACTACGGGAAGTGCAGCTATTGCGGTTTCTGCTCGGACGCGTGCCCCGAGGGCTGCCTCACCATGACGACGCGCTACGAGCTCTCGACGCCGACCCGCGCGGAGATGGTCTACTCGCCCGCGAAGCTCTTCGAGGTCTTCCAACGGAAGCTCCCGATGAACCCCGTGCGGATCGAGCGCCCCGAGAACGAGGACGCGATCCTGCTGGACCCTCCGCTGTGCATCGGATGCAACGCGTGCGCGCGCGACTGTCCCACGAAGTGTATCACGATGCTGGACATACCCAAGCCCGAGGCGAAGCCGGGAGAGAAGCTGCCGAGACGGGTCTGGAAGGAACCGGTCGTAAACGACTCCGATTGCGTCCGGTGCGGCACGTGCATCAGCGTGTGCCCCAAGGAGTGTCTGTTCTGGGGGAGTAGATCGTGAGCCTGGAGGAACTCGCGTTCCTCGTGCTCGCGCTCGTCGCGGTCGCGACGGCCGTGCTCGCCCTGTTCGTGCGAGAGCTCGTGCACACGATCCTGTGGATCGGGGTATTCTTCGTGGATCTCGCGGCCATCTACTTCCTGATCGATGCCCCGTTCCTGGGGGTCCTCCAGCTCGGCGTCTACGCCGGCGCCGTCACGATCCTTCTCCTCTTCGGGATCATGGTCACGCGCAAACGGATCTTCTCGCGGGAAGCGATCACCGGCATCGGCGCGTTGCCCACCGCGCTCGCGGTGGCGATGTTCGTCTTCCTCGCGCTCGTCGTCGGGGAGTTCCCCGGATCGGAGCAGCCAGTCGCCGCCTACAGCGTGACCGACCTGAGCCGGGCGCTGTTCAGCACGTTCGGAGTCTACCTGCTCCTCCTGGGGCTCGTCATGCTCGGTGCTCTCGCGGGCGCCATCTATCTCGTTCGGGAGGGGCGCGAGTGACGAGCCTGTCCATCGTCGGCTTCGTCGGCTTGTCGACCGCCCTGCTCGCGATCTCCACCTTCGGGATCCTCACGCGTCGGAACTTCATCCTCCTCCTGATCTCGATCGAGATCGGGATGAACGCGGCGATCCTCGATTTCCTCTACTTCGCCGCGTTCCCGACGGGCAGCCACTACTTCGATGGGCTTCAGGGACAATCGATCGCGATCGTCCTGATCGGCCTCGCGGCGACCGAGGTCGCGGTGGGACTTGCGATCGTGCTCGCGCTGAACCGGCTGAAAGGGTCGATCAACGTCGCCGAGGCGTCGAGCCTCCGGGAGTAGGAGGAGGGTCGGTTGAACTTCTGGGTCTCCCTCGACCAGTGGGCCTTCCTCGTCCCACTCCTGCCGGCCCTCGCGTTCGTGATCATCGGCGCCCTCGGTGAGCGGCTCTCGAAGCTCGAGCACGGCGGGTGGCTCGCGGTCCTCTTCTCTGCCGGCTCGATGGTCCTCGGCTTCCTGATCGCGATCGGCGAGATGCTCGGCCCGGGCACCTACGTCGACGTCCGGTACACCTGGTTCTCGATCCCGCCGTCGAGCACCGGGTTCCGCGACGGTTTCTCGCTCGTCATGGGGACCTTGGTCGACCCGATCTCGGCGCTGATGCTGATCGTCGTGACGCTCGTCGGCTTCGTCGTGATGCTGTACTCGATCGGATACATGCACCGGGATACCGGCCTTCCCCGGTACTACGCGATCCTGTCGCTGTTCCTGACTGCGATGCTCGGAGTGGTCCTCGCCGACAACCTCCTGATGTTCTTCCTCTTCTGGGAGTTGGTCGGCGTCTGCTCCTACTTCCTGATCGGCTTCTACTACGCAAAGCCGAGCGCCGCGAGCGCCGCGAAGGAGGCGTTCATCGTCACGCGGGTCGGCGACGTGCTGTTCCTCGCCGGGATCTTCATCTACTTTGCGATGTACGCCTCGGCGGACCCGAGTTGGGCCGCGAGCGGGTTTCTCTTCACGAAAGGGAACGCAGCGTTCCTCCCTCTCGGTCAGGGGGTCAATCCGACCCTTCTGACGATCGCCGGGATCTTCTTGCTCGCCGGGGCGGCGGGGAAGAGCGCGCAGTTCCCGCTTGATGCGTGGTTACCGGACGCGATGGAGGGTCCGACCACGGTCAGCGCCCTCATCCACGCGGCCACCATGGTCGCGGCCGGCGTCTACCTCCTGGTCATCGGGAGCCTCTTCCTCGGATTCACGTCGACCGATCAGCTCGCAATCGTGGCGGTCGGCGGCTTCACGACGATCTGGGCCGCGTCGATGGCGTGCGTCCATACGGACATCAAGCGGGTGATTGCCTACTCGACGGTGAGCCAGTTAGGATACATGGTCCTCGCCGTCGGCGCCGGCTTTGCGATGGTCGGGCTCTTCCATCTCTACACCCACGCGATGTTCAAGGCTCTCCTCTTCCTCGCAGCGGGATCCGTCATCCACGCCGTCACGACGCAGGATCTGTTCAAGATGGGCGGGCTGCGCAAGAAAATGCGCTACACCGCCTTCGCGTTCCTCGCCGGCGCGTTCGCGCTTTCCGGCATCCCTCCGTTCGGCGGCTTCTGGAGCAAGGACGACATCCTGAGCTCGGTCTATAGCCAGCTCGGTACTCATCCGGAGTACTGGCCGTTCTACCTGATGGCCCTTGCCACCGTCTTCCTCACGGCCTACTACATCTTCCGGGTCTACTTCCTCGCGTTCGAGGGCCCGTCCTCGCGCGAGCCCGGACTTTCGGAGCACGCCCACGAGTCCCCGTGGGTGATGCGGGTTCCCATGCTGGTCCTCGCGGGTATGGCGATCGTTGCCGGCCTCCTCGTCTTCATCCCCCCCTTCGCCACCCTCTTCAATCCGACGCTGACGAGCCCCGCATTCCCGGTCGCGCTGCCGTTGAACGTCCCCCCGAGCTACCCGCTCGTCGACATCGAGCTCTCCGCGCTCTCCGTCGCGCTCGCGGTCGGGGGAATCCTCGTGGCCTGGTGGCTGTGGGGCAACGGCCGACTCGCCTCGATGCCCCGGTCCGCTCCCGCGCGATGGATGCGGGAAACGTTGCTCCAGCGCTACTACGTGAAGGCCGCCTACGACTGGATCGGAGGAGTCGGGGTGTACTCGATCGCGCGGGCGAGCGACTTTGTTGACCGTTTCGTGATTGATGGGACGGTCCGGGGCTTCGAGCGGAGCTTTGCCGGCATCTCGCAACGGATGCGCAAGATCCAGACGGGGGTCGTGTCGGACTACGCCGCGTACGTCATCACCGGTCTGATCGCGGTGTTCGTGATCGTGCTGTTCGTCGCGCCTTGGCTCGTGTCGAGGCTGGGAGGCGGGTAGGCCCATGAGCGTTCCGTGGATCAGCATCACCCTAGCTTCGCTCGTCGTCGGCACCGTGGCGACGTTCCTCGCCGGACGCTCGGCGCGCTGGGTCGCGCTCGCGACGTCGATCGTCTTCCTGATCGAGATCGGCCTGATGTTCTGGGGTTACTCCTGGCCCGGATTGCTGAACGGGATCCCGCAGTTCGCCTACTCCGAGACGCATGCGTGGATCTCGATCGGTTGGCTGAACATCAACTACACCGTCGGCGTCGACGGGATCTCCCTCGTCCTGATCCTACTGACCGGGATCCTTCAGATCGCGACCGTCCTCTACTCGTGGAAGGAAGAGAAACGGCCCAACGCATGGTTCGGGCTCGTCCTGCTCACCTGCCTCGGTTGCTTCGGGGTCTTCGTCGCGCTGGACATCCTGTTCTTCTTCCTCTTCTGGGAAGCCGTCCTCGTCCCGATGTTCTTCATCATCGGTTACTGGGGCGGGCCGAACCGTCGCTACGCCGCGATCAAGTTCTTCGTCTACACTCACGTCGCGAGCGTCGTCATGCTCGTGGGCCTGTTGGCCCTCGCGTTCTATTCGCACGCCGCTTCGCTCGACTTCTCCTCGGTGTACGCGGCCGAGCCGGCCCTCGCGGGGGTGGTTCCCGCGTTCCTCTTTGTCGCACTCTTCTTCGGATTCGGCGTCAAGTTCCCGATCGTCCCGTTCCACACATGGCTCCCCGACGCGCATGTCGAGGCGCCGACCGGCGGATCGGTGCTGCTCGCGGGCCTGCTGCTCAAGCTCGGTGGCTACGGACTGATCCGATGGGGCATCGAGGTGATCCCGAACGGCTTCCACACCGATCAGCCGATCCTGTTCGTCATCGCCTTCGTTTCGATCGTCTGGGGCTCGGTGCTCTCGCTCAGCCAACGCGACCTCAAACGGATGGTCGCCTACTCCTCGATCAACCACATGGGCATCGTGCTGCTCGCCATCGCCCTCAACAGCGAGCTCGGGCTCGTCGCCGCGCTGTTCCTGATGTTCGCCCACGGCATCGTGAGCGCGCTCCTCTTCATGACCGCCGGGAGCACGCACGACATCTTCCGAACGCGCGACATCCCCAGCATCGGCGGGGCCGCGAGCGTGACGCCCCGGCTGGCCACGGCCATGATGATCGGGAGCCTCGCCTCGCTGGGCCTCCCCGCACTGATCAGCTTCCCCGCCGAGTTTACCGCGCTGCTCGCGACCTGGCAAGCGCTCGCCTACTGGGTGCTGATCCCGCTGATCGTCCTCGTCGTCACGGCGGGCTTCTACATCTGGATGATGCAGCGGCTCCTGTTCGGTCCGACCAAAGGGATCCCGAATTCCGTCCACGACATCGCGAGTCTCGAGGTCGTCGCGATGGGGATCCTGATCGCCGTTACGGTCCTCTTCGGCGTACTACCGAACCTGCTCGTCCATTGGATCGTGATGTCCCCGGTCGGAGTGTGGCCGCTGTGAGCGGAGGTCGCGCATGAGCCTCGTCACGACCCTCCTCGACTTCCTGCCCGAGATCCTGCTGCTCGCCGGCGCGCTGCTCGTCTTCCTGGTGGACGCGCTCGGCCTGCGCCGAATCGAGGTCGTGGGTTCGATCGCGGTCGTGACGATCCTCCTCGCCCTCTTGTTCGTGTTCGCCGATCTTGGCTTCGCGCCGGTCGCCTTCCTCGCTGCGATCCCGCCGGGCCAGATCGACGTCTTCCCACCCGCGGGATCGACGCCGCTGTACTGGTTCACGAGCCTCGGGCTCTTCTTCCAGACCTTCTTCTTGCTCGCCGCCTTCCTCGTGGCGCTCGCCTCGATGAGCCGCCCGTCTCGGGAGCGCGGCGCGGCGGTGTTCTACGGGTTGATCCTGCTCGCTACGCTCGGGATGATGCTGGTCGCGGTCGCGAGCGACCTGATCTTCCTCCTGATCGCGATCGAGGTCGTCAGCATTCCGTCCTACCTGCTCGTCGCCTACACGCGACGCGACACCCGTTCGATGGAAGCGGCGATGAAGTTCTTCATCGTCGGAGCGCTATCCACCGTCCTCTCCTTCTTCGGCGCCTCGTTCCTCTACGGCGCCTACGGGACGACGAACCTCTTCGTCCTCGCTTCGGGAAGCGCGATCGCGAATGGGGCGGCCGGGGGAGGCGGGTTCCCCCTCCTAGTGGTGATCGGCTACTCGCTCCTCATCGCCGGGCTCGCGTTCAAGATCACGCTCGTTCCGTTCCATGCCTGGGCGGTCGACGTCTACGACGGCGCGCCGGACGACGTCAGCGCCTTCCTCGCCGGTGGCACGAAGAAGATCGGATTGTTTGCCTTCTTCCTGGTCTTCCTGGGTCCTGTGCTCTTTGCGAAGGTCGCGTTCCAATGGTTCGGCGGCATCGGCCCCGTATCCTTCGGACCCGTCCTGCAGGTCCTTCTGAGCATCCTTGCGGTGGTAACGATGAGCGTGGGCAACGTGCTCGCGTTGATGCAGAAGAGCATGAAACGGATGCTCGCCTACTCCTCGATCAGCCAGGCCGGTTACATGCTCATCGGGGTCGCCATCGGCACGGCGCCGGCCCTCACGGGAGCGAGCCTCCAGGTCTTCGCGCACGTCTTCATGAAGTCGGGGGCCTTCCTCGTCGTCGCGGCGGCGGCCGGACTCGGTGTGGGTCCGCTCATCGCCGATTGGCGGGGGTTGGGCCAGAAGCGCCCGTGGTTGAGTGCCGCCTTCGCATTGATGCTCCTGAGCCTCGCCGGGATGCCGCTCACGGTGGGATTCGTGTCGAAGTTCGTTCTGTTCAGCGCGGCAATCGAGGCGCAGGGCTACTTCGTCTGGCTCGCGGTCGCCGGGCTGCTCAACAGCGCACTCAGCGTATTCTACTACGGGAGGGTCCTGAAAGTCATCTACTTCGACTCGCCGGCCGCGGCACCCGCTGTGCCCGCACCCGAGGGCGCGAGCCCGGCGGCCTCCGGCGCGGCGGCAGGGCCCGACCACACCCCGACGGCACCTCTCGCGCTCGGGGGCCTCGGTTACGCACGGGCCGCGACGATCGCGATCGTCGCGATCGTGATCGTCGTACTGGGGATATACCCCGGGCCGCTCCTCCAGCCGCTCGCCGCCGCCGCACAGCATTTCATCCGCCTCGGCCTGTGAGGGAGGGCGAGGTCGATGGAGCGCTACGACGTGGTGGTCGTCGGCGCAGGACCGGCGGGGTCGTCCGCCGCGCGGGCCGCCGCGGAGTCAGGGGCACGCACGCTGCTCGTGGACCGGCGACCCGAGCTCGGTCATCCCGTACAGTGCGGGGAGTTCCTGCCGACCCCGGGGGAGCTCGAAGATCTGTTCGAAGCGCCGGACCTAATCCGACGCGGGTTCGAGGTGCCGCCCGAGTCCGTGCTCCGCGCGATCCGCTCGATGGTCTGCGTCTCGCCGTTCGGCCACCGCTTCCGGTTCCCCCTCGCCGGATACGTTGTCTCCCGACGCGCGTTCGATAAGGCGCTCGCCTTTCGCGCCGAGGCGGCGGGGGCCGAGCTGCATCACCCCCAGACGGTCACGCGCGTCGACGGGGACGGCACGGTTCACTTCACGCTCGGGTCCCCGGTGGAGGCAAGCGCCATCGTCGCGGCCGACGGGCCGATCAGCACCGTCGGCCGTTCGTTCGGCTATTCTCCGGCACGGGAGCTGTTCCGCATGATCACCGCGACCGTCGATTCCGTCTTCGAGGACGAGATCGACCTCTACTTCGGGCGGGTCGCTCCGGGAGGATATGCCTGGGCCTTCCCTCGCGCCGACGATCTGAACGTCGGACTCGGCATCGATCCGCGCTCCTCGGGGCTCTCCCTCGACCGCCTCCTGGAGAAGTTCGTGAGGGGAGTCGGGCTCGGCCGGGCCCACGATCGCACGCGCTGGTGGGTTCCCATCGGACCTCCTCCCGAACGCCTACGCACCGGCCGTGTCCTCTATGCCGGGGATGCCGCGAACCTCGTCATGGCAACGAACGGAGGCGGCATTCCGACCGCCATGCTCAGCGGATGGCTGGCCGGCGAGACCGCGGCGTCGCATGCGACGAGGGGTACTCCGCTCTCTGAGTACGAGCGGGCGGTTGCCGAGGCGATGGGGAGACCGCTCGAGCGCGCCTATCGCATCAAGCTCGCGACCGACCGCGTGGCACGCTCGAACGTGGCATTGTCGCTGGGAATGCGCTATATCGGCGCCTCCGGTCTCGATGAGGTGATGCGCCTGCGATGGCCGGCGCGTCTCAGAAGGAACTCATGAGCAGCTCTCCGCCCGGGGACGGCGCCGAGGCGTCGTTCGAGTCGCTGGTCGCGCAATCGATCGGGAACGAAGCACTCGGCCGGATGACCGACCTCCTGCCGGTGCTAGGGCGGGATCTGGCGGATGTCGACTGGCGCATTCACGAAATCCTGGGCGCGCACTACGCGACCCTGACGGAATCGGCCCAGTACGCGACCCAGATGGGCGGCAAGCGGGTCCGCCCCCTCCTGATGGCGGCATACTATCGCGCGCTCGGCGCGAGCTCGACCGAGAGGATCCACGCCCTCGCGGCGGCCTTCCAGCTGATCCATACGGCGAGCCTCGTCCACGACGACGTCATCGACCACTCCGACGCCCGTCGCGGCCGGCCGTCGATGCCCCGCGCCTACGGAGTTCCGCTGTCCATTGTGACGGGGGACTACCTCTTCGTCCGCGCCTTCGAACTCGCCGCCGAGTACCCCCGGTCGGTGATCCTCCGCTGCGGTGAGTCCTGCGCGGACCTGGTCGAGGGCGAGGTCCTCCAGGAGTCGGGTCGTTTCGAGCTCTCGGTCGGCAAGGAGCACTACTTCCGGGTCGTCGAGCGCAAAACTGCGGCCATCGTCGCGGCGGCGCTCGGCTCGTGCGCCGAGCTCATGGGGCTGGGCGCCGAGGGCATCGATGCCGCGACGACCTTCGGCCGCTGCCTCGGCATCACGTTCCAGATCCGCGACGACGTGCTCGACGTCTTCGGCGATCCCGACCTGATGGGGAAACCGCTGTACGCTGACTTCCGCGAGGGGAACCCAACGCTGGTCTCGCTCGAGACGTATGCCCGTCTCGACGGGAGGCGCCAGGCGGAGTTCGAGAGGCTGTTCCAGCTTCGCCGCAAGGGAGCTCGTCACCTCCTGCGCCTCCGAGAGCTCGCGGAGGAGGCGGGCACGGGAGCGATCGTCGGAGAGCAGGCCATGTGGTGGGCCGAGCGGGCCGTCCGGGCGCTCTCGAGCCTGCCCCCGGGGCCGTACCGTTCCCTGCTGGAACGCGTCGCGCGCACGGTCGCCGGTCGCCGGGCGTGAACGCTCGGCGGCCCCCGTCCTCGGGGCACCGGACGATGCGTCGATCCGGCCGTTGCGGGCGGTTCGAGTGGAGAGAAAACTAATTACGAGCCGGGCCGGCCTGAACGAGGTCGCGAGCATCATGTCGCCGGCGAGCGAAGCGACCGCCCCCCTCGAGTTCGATCACCTGCCGGAAACCTGGAACCCGCAGGCGTTCGTCCCCCGACGCCCGCTGGGTCTCGCGCTCTTCTGCGCGGCGATGGCGTTCTTTTCCGTGGTCGTGGTCGTCGTGGCCGTCTTCTATTTCATCGGCCTCTACGCGCCGAGCTGGCTCCCGTTCAGCGGTGCGATCTCCTCGGCCGATGTGATCGCAAGCCTGAGCCCGCTGACCGCGATGTTGCTGCTCCTGTTCGGCGGGACCATGATCGGAGTCGCTACGGCGCTGTGGCGGCAGGAGCCCTGGGCGCTCTACACCACCTACGCGGCCTTCATCGGCGCGATGGCCTACCTCCTCGCCACGGGGACCTTCGTTGTCCTTCTCCTCGTCGTCGCGCTGCTGTTCCTCTACCTCGTCAGCGTCCGGAACTACTTCTACTGACCCGGCGGGGGCCCGCCGGTGACCGGCCTTCCTTCCGCTCCAACGGGCTTTGAAAGCGGATCACCCTCGGAAGGCTGTTTCGGGGTGATCCGTTTTCATGGCCACCGATCCATTTTCAGAACGGGTCTTGGAGCCTATCCGTTTTCAAAGCCATAGGTCAGTTAAGTATATTATATCTAGCCGATATTTTCTATCGATGACGACCAAGTACCTATTCGGCGGTTCGGTTCGGGCCGGGACCCTCGAAACACTCGCCGCGACCTCGAAGCCCCTTTCCGCGTACCGGGCCGCAAAGGTGACGGGGGCCCAACCGATCCAAGTCTTGACGGTCCTCAAATCTCTGGGCCCCGAGATCGTCAAGCATTCGGCCGACGGTTGGGTCCTCGTTAACGAACCGCTCCGGCGGTTCCTGCGCGACGAGCTTGCGCGACGAGAAGCCGAGAGCCGACCAGTGAAGGACGAGCTACTCGCGCGCATGGGACTTCGATCGAGGAACGCGCGTGGACGCCGCTGAATTCGCCCGAGAGATCCGGAAGGCCACGACGGAGGAAGATCGCATTGCGTGGTTCGGGGCCCTTCTGAGGAAGGAAGCCGGAACAGACGTGGAAATCGTCGGCGGGTCGGCGATCGAAGTCTATCTCTCCTCGGGGGAGTACGTGACTCAGGATATCGACGTGGTCGGGAACCGGCTCGCGATCGAAGCGGTCTTGCGACGTTGGGGCCTTCGAACCGAGGAAGGGAGAGACCACCGGGTCTACTGGGCTCACCCAAAGATTGGTTTGGTTGACGTCGTCGGGCTCGCCGACCGTTCTGGGCTGGCTCCTCGGAAGGTCCAGACGCCGTACGGATTTGTGAAGCTGAGCGCCCCCGAGCCCTTGATCATCCGTCGGCTATTCCGGGCCGACCGGGAACGCTCAGAGGAACTATTCCGCCAGGCGGTTGCGCTCGCCCGGATCGGCGATCTCGACTGGGGGTATCTCGAGGCGGAAGCACGCTTCGAAAAGGTCGAGCCGGGCTTGCGCCGCCTTCGCAAGCTCCTCCGAGGATAGCCGAAGAGCCCCCAGAGAGACCAGTATCGTTCCGACGTAACGGATGACCACCGCTCTTCTCGGAACCGTTTTCACACCCACCGATACGCTTTCAGAACAGGTCCGGGAGCCGATCCGTTTTCAAAGCCGCTCCAACGTGGGGGTTATCAATGCCCATCGGACCCCTCCCCACCGTGGCACCGGCCCGAACGATCGCCGAACAACTCGCCTCCCGGCAGCGGGAGATCAGCGTCGCCGAGTTCTTCGAGCGCAACCGCCAGATCTTGGGCTTTGACAACCCCCAGCGGGCGCTTCTGACTACGGTCAAGGAGGCCGTGGACAACAGCCTGGACGCCGCCGAGGAAGCGGGGATCCTTCCCGAGGTTGTCGTCGAGATCACGAAGGACGCCGTATCCGCCGACCGTCTCAAGGTCGCGGTCACGGACAACGGGCCGGGAATCCTCCGACGTGAGGTCCCGAACGTCTTCGCGCGACTCCTCTACGGATCGCGCTTCCATTCCAACCGGCAGGCTCGAGGGCAGCAGGGCATTGGGATCAGCGCGGCCGTCCTCTACGCGGGCCTCACAACGGCGCGACCGGCGCGGATTACGACGAAGGTCGAAGAGGAGGACGCGGCCCACGTTCTCGAGCTCTTCATCGACACGCAGAAGAACCAACCCCGGGTCACGAGCGAGGACGTCCGGATCTGGGACCGGCCCCACGGCACCCGGATCGAGCTGGCTCTCAAGGCGAAGTATATCCGGGGACGCCAATCACCGCTCGAGTACCTGCGCGGCACGGCGATCGTGAACCCCCATGCTCGCATCGTCCTGGTCGAACCCGATGGCTCCCGGGTCACCTTCGAGCGCGCGGCGAACGAGGTGCCCCCGATCCCGAAGGAAACCCTCCCGCATCCCTACGGACTCGAGCTGGGCGAGCTGGGCTACTTCCTCAAAACCTCCAAGCGTCCCACGGTCCTCGAGCTGCTCGCGCGCGACTTCGAGGGCGTGAGCCCTCGAGCGGCCAAGGACGCTCTGGCGCGGGCCGGCGTGAAGCCGACGGCCGGTCCGAGCTCGATCCAGGGCCCGGCGCAGGAGGCGCTGCTCGAGGCTTTGCACGCGGTCCCGCTGGTCGCACCCTCGTCCGAGTGTCTTTCCCCGATCGGTCCGATGCTCATCAAGCGCGGATTGCGGAACGTCCTCGGTAGCGTGCGACCGGAGTTCTTCGCTCCCCCCGTGAGCCGTCCCCCCAAGGTGCGCGGCGGATTTCCGTTCCTCGTGGAGGTCGGGCTCGTCTACGGAGGCGGACTCCCGAGCGATCAGCCCATGCAGCTGCTTCGGTTCGCGAACCGCGTCCCCCTCCTGTTCCAGCAGGGTGCGTGCGCGATCACCACGGCCGTTTCGAACCTCGATTGGCGCCGCTACGGCCTTGAACAGAAGGGTGGGAACGGGCTGCCCGTGGGGCCGGTGCTTGTGCTGGTCCACGTCGCATCCACGAAGATCCCCTTCACGAGCGAGGCGAAGGAGGCCCTCGCCGAGGATCCGGACCTCGACAAGGAGCTGACCCTCGCCCTCAAAGCGGCT
>JAKAPG010000024.1 GCA_021823085.1 Thermoplasmata archaeon
GCGGCGTGCTCAAGGTCACGGCCTTGGACGAGGCCCTGAAACTCCCGATCAAGGTCTCCACCGCCACGAGCAACTTCATGATCGGCGTGACCGCATGCGCCACCACGGGTGTGCTGCTCGCTGCCGGCTACGTGAACGCGGTCTTGGCTGCCCCAGTGGCGATCGGGGCGACCGCCGGCTCCCTGATCGGCTCTTACATGCTACCGGGGATGCGCAGCCGAAGCATTCGCGTCGCCTTCACCGCCGTGCTCGTGGGCCTCTCGATCGAGCTCATCATCCGCGGGCTCGGGGGGCTGTGATGGCCGGAACCCCATCTTCGGTCGACCGCCCGGAGCTCCCTGCGGAGGCCTACCGCGACATGACCCGCATCCTGCGCATCGGACTCGTCACGTCGCTCGTGATCCTGCTCGGGGGCGTCGTCGCCTACCTGGTGCTGAATCCCTCGGTCGGCTTCGCCGAGATGATCGCCTCGAACCCGATTCTCTCCTACCTCGGGCTCACCCCGCTGGCCCATGGCCTTGCGACCGGAGAGGTCCAAGCCTACCTCACGTTCGGCGTCCTGGTACTCGTCGTGACCCCGATCGCCCGCGTAGCCACGGGGGTGTACTTCTTTGCCCGCAACCGAGAGCGGGAGATGGCGCTCGTCGCGACGACGGTGATGGTCCTTCTGCTCGTGGGCATCTTGCTTGTCGGGCCGCTGCTGCGCTGAGAGAGGCTGCGCGAGGTTCAGGGCGAGGCGAGCGCTCCGCGGATCGCGCGGATTCCCTCGTCCGCGAGCGCCCGAGCTCGGTCTAGCTCCCTCGCTTCCGCGAAGACGCGCATCAACGGCTCGGTCCCGCTGGGTCGTACCAGGACCCAGCCGCCGCTGCGATAGGCCTTGACCCCGTCGACGCGCTCGACCCGTTCCGCGCCTCGCGCGAGCGCTTCGCCGGCGCGACGCAGCGCTTCGTCCCGACGCTCGACCGGGCACGGGACCTTCTCGCGAACGAACGCGTAGCGGGGAACCGTTCTGATCAGGATGTCGAGGGGTGACTCCTGACGCGCGAGCAGGTCGAGCACGCTCGCCGCGGTCATCGCCCCATCTCGAGCCAACTGGAACTCCGGGAAGATGACCCCCCCGTTCTCCTCGCCGCCAAGCACCGCACCGCGGGCTTGCATCTCGTGCGTGACGTTCGGGCTCCCGACCCGTGTGTAGACGACCTCGCCGCCCAACGGGGCGATCGCGTCGGCGAGTGCCTGGGACATGGTCACCGGCGTGACGACGATCCCGCCGTGGTGACGCTCGACCGCGGCCCGAGCGAGGAGCGTGAGCAGGGACTCGCCGGGTACGAAGCGTCCCTGGCGATCCACGAAAATCGCGCGATCCGCGTCCCCGTCGTGCGCGATGCCGAGGTCGGCGCCGAACGCGGGGACCGCATGCATCAGGTCCGCGAGGTTCGTTTCGGTCGGTTCCGACGGTCGGCCCGGGAACGTACCGTCGACGTGTCCGTTGAGCGTCCGTACGCGGCAGCCCAGCCTCCGTAGGAGTGTCGGACTCGTGATGGCGGAGGCTCCGTTGCCGGCGTCCAGAACCACCGAGAATCGCTGCTCGGCAATGCGGGAGCGGTTGACGCAGTCAAGAATTCCATCGATGTATTCGTCAGCACCGCCCGGATGACGCGTGAGCGCGCCGATCCGGTCGAAGGGCACCCCTACGTCGCGACCCGCCTCCACCGCGCCTTCGATCGATTCCTCCACCGATCTCGGCACCTCGAGACCGTCCGGTGCGATGCACTTGATCCCGTTGAACTCGGGAGGATTGTGGGAGGCGGTCACGATCACGCCGAGCCGGGCGTGGAGGCGCGGGACGAGGTACTGGATCGCGGGCGTCGGTAGGAGGCCGACCTCAATCACGTGGTGGCCGGCGAGGGCGAGCGTCCCACCGACGATCCTCGCGAGCGCGACGCTCGACGTCCGGCCATCCCATCCGAGGACGAGCCGGCTCTGCGCGGGCACGACGGAACCGATGGCCCCGGCAACGCGCTCGGCGAAGGCGGGCGTCAGTCGCTCCCCGACTACCTCGCGGATTCCGTTCGTGCCGAACAGGCGCATTGGGCCTCGCCTTTCCCGGAGCGTCGGCTCGTATAAGAGCGGCGGGCGTTGGGGCCGCCACGCGCATGGAGGAGCGATTCATCGCCGACGAAATGCTCGGTCGCCTCGCGCGGTATCTCCGGATCCTCGGCTACGACACCGAGTACGCTCGCGACACCGACGACGAAGCGATCCGTGCCCGGGCGGATTCCGAGCGTCGCATCCTCCTTACGCGGGACCGCGAGCTGGCGCGCAGGACCCCCGGCGCAATCCTCCTGCGTTCGCCCCGCCTCGCAGAGCAGCTCGCCGAGGTTCGTCGCCGGCTGCCGCGCATCGGCTTCGCTCCCCGGTTCGATCGCTGCACGGTGTGCAACGGCGAGCTCGCCCCGGCGGAGGGGGAGGAGCGCGGTTCGATCTACGCGTGCCGTCGGTGCGGCCAGCGGTACTGGGAAGGTTCGCACACACGGAGGATCCGGGAGTTCCTCGGCCACCTTCCTCAGGAGTGAGCGGACCCATGCGGCTCGAGGCAGAACTCTCGGGAGAGGCCGAAGAACTGGCTCGCGCCGAGCTCGCCTCGGTCGCCCAGGACGTCGGGGTTCGGGTGCTCGAGGAGCTCGGCCCGTCCGGCGGACGGACCGTCGCGATCGACGCCCGTGACATCGACCAAGGGCGGACGTTGCTCGCCCGTTTGTCGCTCACGCGTCGGATCGTACGGGACCTCGGTGACGGGCACCGTGCGGAAGGGTGGTTGCGCTCCGAGGGACGGGGCGGCGCCTCCGCGTCGTTCCGCCGTCGCGGACATCCGACGAGCGGGGGTTCGGACGCGCTGATCCATCGTTACGCGCAGGCGTGGAAGACCGGCGGGGGCTCGATCGACCTCGGTCGGCCGGCACGACGGTTCTGGGTCGACGCGTCCGTCCCCGGGACCGGCGAGCTCTACGAGGAGGTCGGGGCGGTGGACCGGACCGCTATCCGAGCCCGCCGCATCTCCCGCCTGCCGTTTCGCCGCCCCGTCGGGCTGGATCCGTGTCTCGCGCGCGCCGCGGCGAACCTGGCCCCGGCCGGGCCGGGCCGGCGGATCGTCGACCCGTTCGTCGGAACGGGAGCCCTGCTCGCGGAGGCCGCGTTGCTCGGGGCGGAGGTGGTCGGGGTGGACATCGACCTCGAGATGATCCGGGGGGCGGCTCGCAACTTGGAGGCGGTCGCCGGTCGGGCCGCTCAGCTGATCGGGGGCGACGCGGGAGAGGTCGCGGAACAGTTCGCCCACGAAGAGTTCGATGCGGTGCTCACCGACGCTCCGTACGGCCGGGCCTCGGGCACCGCCGGCGAGCCGGTGAGCGAACTGCTCGCGCGGGTACTGCCCCTCTGGGCGGAGCGCGTCCGTCCGGGCGGACGCGTGGTCCTGGTCACGGCGGGGGGGCCGGACCCCGTTCCCGCACCCTGGCGGCGGACGATCTCGGTCTCGGTCCGGCAGCACCGGAGCTTGACCCGTGAGTTCCGGGTGTACGAGCGCGAACGGCCGTCTACGGGGCGATGACCGGCGGGAACGTGACGGTGGCCGGGCTCGAACCGGGCGGCGGGCACACCTCGGCTCCGACGAGCCGGAGCACGAGCTTGGTCGCCGATTGAGTGTTCTCGTAGAGGATCGCTACCGTGACCGACGCTCCCGCAGCGACGGTGTAGTACGCACCCCCTCCGGGAGCCGCCCCGATCGCCGTCTGATTCGAGTAGGCGTACTGACCCGAGACGTTGAACTCCCAGTCCGACGTCGCGGCCCACGCCGCCCGCGCCGACGCGTTCAGAGGCGTCGTCGAATTGTTCAGGTAGACCTCGACGACCGTCGCAGAGAAGACGAACCCGTGCGTTGCGAGGTCGAGGTTCGTCAGGTTGACCGTGGCCCACGCGGTGAACGCGAATCCGGGCGACGGAGTGACGTAGGCGCTTGCGGCCGTGCTCGCGCCCCCGATCGCCCCGGTTTCGGCGGCGACCGGAACCAGCGCGAACCCCGTCACCAGGATCGCCGCGACCGCGACGCCGACAAGGGTCCGTTTGAGCCCGAGGGGGCTCGCGTCGTTGAGCGGCGGAGGATGCCGAGCCCCGAGCAGGAGGATCAGGAAGGCGAAGATGAGCCAGCCCAGGTAGACTAGGAACCCCAGGATGAAGAGGAACGCCACGATCGCGTAGCTGACGAAACGGCTCCGGTCTCCGAAGAGGGCCCGCCACACGTGACCTCCGTCCAGTTGTCCGGCCGGGAGGAGGTTGATCGCGGTGACGAAGAGCCCGACCCAGCCGGCGAGGGCGAGCGGATGCAGGTAGAGGATCTGGGTCGGGAAGATGTGGCTGAAGCCGTACCAGAGCAGGGACTGCCCGATCAGGAGGTTCGAGTAGCTGGTTCCTAGGAAGGTGATCCCGCACGTCGCGAGCGACGGGGCCGGAAGCGTCCAGGAAAGGTAGAGCCCGGCGAAGGTGATGGGGATCGCGATGAGGAACCCGGCGATCGGGCCAGCGGCGCCAATGTCGAAGAGCGCCTTTCGATCGGGGAAGGGCTGTCGGATGCTGATGAACGCCCCGAGCGTTCCGAAGAGGAACGGAGGCGGGATCGGTATGAAGTAGGGTAGCGAGGCATCGAGCCGGTAGCGTCGCGATACGAAGTAGTGGGCGAGCTCATGCCCTCCCAGGATCGCGACGAGCGGAAGGGCGAAGAAGAGCGCTCCGAAGATGAAATCGGCCGCCGTGAGCGACGGCCCGCCCACGAAGGCATTCCAGATGAGCGCCCCGGTGAACACTGTCGTAACGAGCGTCGCGGCGAGCAGTCCGAGGTTGATCCAGATCGTCCCGGGCCGGACCGGTGGCCGATGCACGACCTCGATGAACGTCTCGCCCGTGCGCTCGCGCAGCACCCCGACGTACGCCTTCGCCCACAGCTCGTCGGAGAGCTTGCGGAAGTTCGTCTCCAGAGTGGCCCGGTCGACGTGGACCGCGAAGGCGACCGACTGCGGGCCGACCGACGATTCGTACACGGGGAAGTAGCGGGCCACGATTCCCCGGAGCCGTTCGAGTTCCGACGGGGGGGGTGGGACGCCTCCGCCGGACAGCGGCGTGCCCATCGTTCAGTCCTCGGCCCCCGCGACGGACTTGCGCATGCGCTTCGCGCGTTCCTTCGAAGTGTACCCTGTGGCGCTCTCCAGGAATCGGTTGTAGCGGCGGACGGTCTCGGCCGCCACGGCCGCGTCGACCTTGGGGTCCATATCGACCTCGACCTCGAGCTGCTTGGCGATCGCACGGGCCGAAAGGTTCCGCAGCGCGCCAAAGCGGGCGCGCACCCCCTGCTCGGACCTCTCGGCGTTCCCGAAGGCCTCGCGCGCGACCGCCTCCAGCGACTCGGGATCCAATCGAGACCGGTTCGCGGGTTTGACCGGATACAGCGCCACGGCAGCGCTCCGACGCAGGTCCCGACTATTAGGCTGACGTGGGCGCCGATAGCTTGTCGGGAGGCCGCCGCGTCAGACCGTCTCGATCTCGAAGCGCACGCCGTATCCGCGCAACCGGCGCGTCAGCTCGTCCGACAGGTCCAGGATCTGATCCGAGGTCGCGCCCCCCTTCCAGTCGTAGACGAAGTCGTAGTTGCCTTGGGTCGGTTGAAAGCCGAGCGAGAGCAGCCGGTCCGCAATCTCCGAGGGAGCGGCTCCTTCGCTGTCGAACGTCACCCGCAGATACGTCTCCATCCGGGTCGAAGAGGCGCCTCGGCCGCCTAAGCGTTTCGGGAGCGGGTTCCGCGACGGGTCCGACGAGGCGGCCAGACGGAGGCGACCTGCTGCGACGGGCGCTCACCGGGGGTCAGGCGGCGGGGGGCCAGGCGGAGCCGCGGGGCGACGATCCGCAGCGAACCGGCCGTACGTTCGCCCGGTTCCCGGATCACGAGCCCCAGCTCCGCGCAGGGTTCTCGAAGGACCTCCCGGGGCGACCGCACTTCGAAACGAGCCCTGGGGAAAACGCGGCGGAGCTCTCTCCTCCATGGAGCGGCTGCGAGGATCGGGTCGATCGCGAGCGCGATCCGGATCGGGCTCCGGCGTCGCCCGTAGCGGTCGATGACCTTCTGCCGGATGCGGTGAGAGCTGACGGGGAGGAGATCATCCGCGAGCACCAGAGGAACGATCTCGACCCGCAGCGGCGGGAGGTGGCGTCGGCGACGTTCGGCGTTCACGCGACGCGCTCCCTCGACCGTCTCGGCCGATACGACGAGGCGGTCGAAGCCCGGTTCGATCGAACGACCGTAACCGTTCTCGAGGGGTACGATCCTCCAGCGCCGACGAGGATATTCCCGTCTCAGCCAGCGCGCCAGGGCGCGCCGGCGCTGAGCGTAGGGCTGGATCCGCTCCCGGGCGGGCTTGGGATGCGTCGCGATGTAGCGGTCGCTCGTGAGCCCGATCGCGACGTCGTCGCCCCTTCGCATCGCGGTGCGCAGCAGCGCCCAGTGGCCGGCGTGGAGCCGATCGAACGTTCCGCCGAGAACGGTGCGACGTGCCCGTTGCGGTCGAGCCACCCTACCCCCCGTCGCTCAGTGCAGCAACTCGATGAGCAGGAGGAAGGCGAACACCACGATCAGGATGTACAGCAGCGCGCTCCAGTTCCGGCGGGTGCGCAGGCGCGCATCGCGGATCTCCTGACAGGCAGCGCTGCAGGTGTCGGCGCCCGGGGGAGCGACCTTCCCGCAGACCTTACAATGGGAGTGCTCTCCCACCGCCATAGGGTTGCGACGATCTAGGGCCTACCGTTAACCATTGTGGAACCGCGGCGAATGTTCGACATGCCGGAGGTGCGGACAACGGTTATAAGGTGCACCCGGGTCCACGCCGCCCACATGGGCAACATCCGCCAGACGTACATCAAGCGTGTCGCTGTCGAGCTGGTACGTAACTACCCCAACGACTTCACCGGGGATTTCGCCCAGAACAAGAAGAAGGTCCTCGAGCTCACCGATCTAGGGGTCCCGGTCGATGGCCACCTTCAGGTCACCCACAAGAAGGTCGCGAATCGCATCGCGGGCTATGCAACGCGCTACGTGAAGCGCAAGCGCGGGACCTAGCCCCCTCGGAAGGGACCGGCCCTAGTCGTAGATTCCGAACCCTTCTTGGAGGTGGACGATCTCCACCGGCGTCGTGGGCCGCCCGACCAATAGGCCCCGCGAGTTCGCGACTACGCAGGCCCCGACGATCGGCACACCGAAGTTCGCGGTAGATCGGTGGACCGGTACGCGGAGCACGCGCTCCAACTCGCCGGTCTCGCTCTCGGTGGCGCGTGGATGGACCACGACCCCGCGGTTGGTCGCGACGCCGGCCATTCCGACCGTCCCGAGGCCGGCGATCGTCCCGCGATGTGCCGGGACCCCGAGCGCCCGGCCGATCGCGTGGACCGCCGTCTCCGAGAAGTCGGGATGAACGAGCGCGCCCGAGTCGTTCGCGAGCACGTTGTTGCCGAGCGCGTTGAGCCGGCTGGCGACCCGGGTGACGGGGACGACCGATCGCAGCGCGTCCTCCTCGTCCGGATGGATGCTCAGGGCGACGACCGCGCCGTAGGAGTTCATCGCGACCATGGTCCCCAGGACCTCCGTTCCCTGGACCGTGGCTCGAGCCGTAGTCGTTCCCAACGATTCCCGAAGTCTCCGCTCCAGCAAGGGCGGAGTGTTCGGCGGAAGGATCGCAAGTCCTTCGGAGACCCGAATGTAAACGCCGAGGTAAGGGCTTCCCGCGATGAGTGCGCGGTCGACGGGCACGCCTTGCCGCCCCCGTCGCGGCCCTACGCTTCGTCGAGGAGGTCGACCTCGATCAAGCCGTCCTCGAAACGGATTGCTCGGACCCGGACCTGGCGCGGCACGTGCTGGATACCCCGCTCCCAGATGAACTCGTTGAGGCGAGGATCGATCCAGACGTCCTCGAGCCGCCCCTTCATGTGGCGGCTGATGAAGCGGCGTACGGTCTCGAGCGCGTGGCCCGCTCGGCGGCGCCGGCTGGGGGCGTGCATGCTCGCGCGCAGTGGAACGACATACTCGCGTTCGACCTCTTCGACCGCCCGTTCCCCCGGTGTTCGCGCCATGGTCCCTCGGTCTCCCTAGCGGTGGAGGTGCCCCCGCCTCCAGGACCGGCGCTTCGGGTGGCGGACGACGGTCCGGTTCGTTCGCTGCATGACCCAGGCCGGAACTCGCCGGTTCTGACCGACGGCGCGGAGCAGTCGGGTCTTTCGCGCGAGGCTCTTACGACGGTTTGCCACGGACGATTTCCTCCCCGGTTCCTGAGTTCAGCGGCGTGTGATCTTGATCTCGCGGCGTTCGGGCATCAATCGCTCCAAGAGGGCCCGGAGTGTCGGGTCGTCGATCGGGCGCTGGAGTCGGCCGCTCGCCGCGAGGGCGATGACCTGTTGCTCCACTGCGCCCGCGACGTCGGGCTTCGCGAGCCGGATCCGTCCCAGTCGCTCGCGCGCCTCGGGGGTGAGCACCCGACGCAGGATCTCTTGCCGCTCGGCTTCGCGTCGGTCCATTTCGGCCTGTTGGGCGGCCGCGTAGGCGCTCTGCGCCGATGCCTGGGAAGGGACCGCCTGGAGCTCCTGGATCTTGCGCCGTCGGATCTCGGCGAGTTCGGGATCGTCCTCGTACGCCATGGCCGTCACTCCGACCAGCACGTCAGAGGTACTTGGCGAGTTCGGGCCGCTGCTCGACGAGGGACTTGAGGGTGTCGCGAGAGAGGGTGTCGAGGAGCTTCAGGCCCTCCGACGTGACGGTGCGGCCCTGGGTCTTGTACGGGCGGACGAGCCCGGAGCGCTCGAGTTGTTGGACGATCTCTCGCAGAACGGCCCGGGAGCCCGTGCGAGCGTGGTACGGCGCACTGCCGCGATCCCGCTTCCCGCCGTACTCCGCGCTCAGGCGGGCGACTCCTACATGACCGCGAAGGTAGATCTTGCGGAGCACCGATGCGCTCCGCAGGTACCACCAGTCCGGCGAGGTGGGAGCGCGCTCCTTGTGGACGCCGGTCTTAACGAACGCCGCCCAGGTCGGCGGACTTACCGCCTGACGGGTCTTGAGCTCGTTTGCGAGTCGGGGCAGCAATGCGCCGGGAGGGACGTCCCTAGGGTGGGTCATAAGGCGGCCGCCCACTCGGTCGCTCTATATAAGAGGTGCCGCTCGCTCCGAGAGCAAATGCGTTCCAGAGCGGATTCTTACCCCGCGAGCGCCACGGCGACGCTCTTGCTGAGCGGCGGCCGCTCCGAGCGGTTCGGGGGGAGGCCGAAGGCGCTTCTCAAGGTCCGGGGCGAGCCCGCGGTGCGCCAAATGGCCGCGATCGCGCTCCATGGTGGACTTTCCCCGGTCGTTCTCGTCGTGCGACCGGACGCGCTTGACGTCATCGAGGCCGTGGCCGGCCTTCCCGTGGTTGTGCGACCGTCGGAGCGATGTGCGTTGGGGCGCAGTGCGTCGATCAATGAGGGCCTCGGCGCGATTCCGTCCGGGCTCGATGTGCTTCTGTGGCCCGTCGACCATCCCTTTGCTCACGCTAAGACCTTGCGGGCCCTTACGGATGCGAAGCAGAGGGATCCGATGGTCGCGTGGCTCATTCCGACATTCGAGGGCCGGGACGGCCACCCCGTACTGATCGCCCACAACGTCCGTTCCTCGGTGCAGGCTCTCGCTCCCGGGGACCCCCTGCGGATCGTCCGGGATCGATTCCTTGACCGCGTCGTCCGAGTCCCGGTGGACGACCCCGGGGTCGTCGAGGCGATCGACACCCCCGACGCCTACTCGGCCGCAAGTTCCCGAGAGGAGCAATGGATCGGCGACTGACTCAGGAGGCGCTGCGCCTGATAGACTGCCACGAGCCCTTCGCCCGCGCGACGGTGGTGAAGGTGACCGGTTCCGCGCCCGGGAAGCTCGGCGCGTCGATGATCGTTCGCGCTGATGGCTCCGCGCTCGGTACGATCGGCGGTGCCGCGCTCGAGGAAAGGGTCAAGTCCCTCGCCCGGGAAGCGATCGAGCACCGGGGTGGCGATCTCTTCCACTTCGATCTCCGGGCCTGGGAGGACGGCGGGTTACCGAGCCTGTGCGGGGGCAGCGTCGACATCGCGATCGAGTTCGTGGGGGCCCGGCCGAACCTCCTGCTCTGGGGTGGCGGACACGTCGCCCGGGCGATCGCGACGTTCCTTCCGGAGCTCGAGTACACCTTCAGCGTCGCCGACGATCGACCCGAGTGGGTCGACGCGGAGCGATTCCCTCACGCCGAGCGACGCGTCGTGGTGGAACCGAGCGGCATCTGGGACGCCCTCTGCCCGACTTCGTTCACGCACCTCTATCTTCTCGGGTACGACGCGATGAAGGATCTCGAGGTACTGCGAGCGTCGATCGACCGGTTTCCCGGGACCATCGGGATGATCGCGAGCGCGTCCAAGCGCGAGCACTTGTTCGCGCGCCTGCGCGAGACGGGCGTCGACCGGACCGCGATCCGGCGCATCCGTTCTCCCATCGGGCTCGACATCAGCGCGCAGACTCCGAGCGAGATCGCCGTCAGCGTCGTCGCCGAGATCATCCGTGACCAGCACCCGACGCGTTCACATACTCGACGCCTCCATGCGGACGAACCACAGGCTTCGAAGGATGTCGTCTCCTACCCCCCTTAAGCTCACGATCAACGGACTGCCGGTCTCGACGACCGCGCGACCGGAGAGGATCCTCCTCGACCTCCTGCGCGAGGACCTCTCGCTCGTGGGCACCAAGCGAGGCTGCGATCTCGGGACCTGCGGCTGCTGCACCGTATTAATCGATGGGCGCCCGACGCTGAGCTGTCTCACCCTCGCGCGTCTGGTCGAGGGAAGGTCGGTCACCACGATCGAAGGGCTCGCCCCACCGGGGGGCCTCACGCCGCTCCAGCGCGCGTTCGTCGAACACGGCGCGACCCAATGCGGCTTTTGCACTCCGGGCTTCCTGATGACCGCCACGGCGCTACTGAGCGAGAAGCCTCACCCCAGCCGGGAGGAGATTGTGCAAGCCGTGAGCGGCAACCTATGCCGGTGCACCGGCTACACGAAGATCATCGAAGCGATCGCGGCGGCCGCGAGGGAACCGCGATGAGCTCTTCCCAGGAAGCACCGAGCTTTCGGCTCCTCGGCGGCCGCATCCCGTATATCGATGGTCCCCTCAAGGTCACGGGGAGAGCGGAGTACACCGACGACATCCGTCGACCCGGAGCGCTCGTCGGCAAGCTGCTCCGGAGCCCGTGGCCCCACGCCCGACTCGTCTCCGTAGATGTCTCGGGGGCCCGCGCGATTCCGGGGGTAGTCGCAGTCCTGACCGGAGAGAAGTATCCAACCCCGTTCGGCGTGCTTCCAATCACGCACGACGAGACGGCGATCGCGGTCGGAAAGGCACGCTACCTGGGAGACATCATCGCGGCCGTCGCGGCGATCGACGAGCCGACTGCGGAGCGGGCGCTCGCGGCGATCAAGTTCACCACGGAACCGCTCCCCGAGTACTCGGACATGCGGGTCGGCCTCGAACGCGTCGACGAGCCAATCCATGCCCGGGGGCTCCGCGGCTCAAACATCCAGAAAGAGGTCATCCAGCACTTCGGGGATGTGGACGCTGCGTTCGCCCGAGCAGCCGTTACGGTCCGAGTGCGCGGACGCTTTGCCGGGGTGTCGCACGGGTTCACCGAGCCTCTCGCGACGGTCGCGGAAGCGACGCCGGACGGCCGCCTTACCGTGTATAGCGCGACGCAGGTCCCGCACTATCTGCACCGGGCGCTGAGCGAGGTCCTGGGTCTTCCGATGCACAGGATCCGGGTCGTGAAGCCCGAGGTGGGCGGAGGTTTCGGCGGCAAGTCGGACCCCCTGCCTCACGAGATCGCCTGTGCGGCCCTCGCCCTCCAAACGAACCGACCGGTCCGGATGCTCCTTGACCGGGACGAGGTCTTCTACACGAACCACGGACGCCACCCGACCGAGAACGATGTCCGGGTCGCGGCGGACGCGGAGGGGAACCTCCTTGCCTACGATATCTCCGCCGTCATCGAGGGGGGGGCGTGGAGCTCGTTCGGCACGGTCACGACGTACTACAACGGGGTGATGGCGATGGGACCGTACAAGGTCTCGAACTTCCGCTACCACGGGCGCCGCGTCTACACGAACCGTCCGCCGTCGGGAGCGATGCGGGCCCACGGGGGGACGAACATTCGCTATTCGATCGAGACGGCGCTGGACGAGCTGGCGGAGAAGATCCGGATCGATCCGTTCGACCTTCGCGCGCGGAACGCGCTTCCCCCCGATTCGACGACCATCAACCAGTTTCGGATCACGTCGACCTCGTTCCTCGCGGCGTTGGCCGCGGCTCGGTCCGCGAGCGGCTGGGACTCGAAGCGCAACCGGCTGCCCTACGGTCGCGGGATCGGCCTCGGATGTGGGTTCTACATCTCGGGTTCGAACAGTCCGATCCACTTCACCCCGGTGATGCCTCAATCGACCGTCCATCTCAAGGTCGACATGGACGGTGGTATCGCCGTCCACTCGATGCAGGCGGACATCGGCCAAGGGTCGAACACGCTGCTCGCGGCGATCGTAGCGGAAGTGCTCGGCGTCGATCTCGATCGCGTGCACGTCCAGCGGGTCGACTCGGACGTGAGCCCGATCGACCTGGGGAGCTACTCGAGCCGGGTGACGTTCATGATGGGCAACGCGGCGCGCGCGGCGGCCGAGGAGCTTCGGACGCGCCTCGTGAACTCCGCCGCCCGGCTCCTCGCGACCTCCCCGGAGGAGATCGCCGTGGGGCACGAACGGTTCTTTGTCCGGGCGCGCCCAACCGAAGAGGTCCCGTTCCTCGCCGCTGTCCATCAGGCGATGGAAGGTTCGGGCGCCCTCACGGCCTCGGGGTCGTACCGGACGAAGAAGATCGGCGGCGACTTCAAGGGGGCTCGCGCCGGTACCGCACCCGCCTACTCCTTCGCGGCGTACGTCGCCGAGGCGGA
>JAKAPG010000236.1 GCA_021823085.1 Thermoplasmata archaeon
GAACAAGTCGGGCAAGAAGTCGCGTGTCGGAACGGAGAAGATCACCCGCCAGGACGGCTACATGTACTTCCTGGACAAGAAGGGCTTCGTCTCCCGCGCCAAGATGAAGAACGCCTAGACTGCGTTCACTCCTTCCGGGGGACCTCGATCCGAGGCCCCCCTCCCAATTTTCCGTTTCTCCCGCGAGCGTAGTTCGTTATACTCACCGGCGTTCGCGGTCGTGTCCGGAACATGGTCTGCCGCAACGACCCTGACGATCCGAGGAAGTGCGAGCGATGCGGAGCGTTCCTCTGGGTCGCCGAGGAGGGGCTCTACTGCGGGGACTGTGGGGTCGTGATGCCGTGCACGATGCGGCTCCTGCCGCCCCCACCCTCGGCGTAGCGGCTCACCGGGTCCCCCGCGCCGGGGCCGGTAGGGGCACCCGATCACGACGAAGAACGTGACGGGGACGACCTCGACGGCGATCGTTCGAGGGCGCCGCCGCCCCGACGATCCCGACCCGGTCGCTCGACCGGGAGGCCACGAGGGCGAGGGAAGGAGGAGCCGGGCGTCGGAGGACGGGGAGGACATCGGGCGACGGACCGACGGACTCTCCGGATTCGGGCGGCGGGTCTCACCTCGGGGACGCGGCCGCGGACGCGTCGCCCCACGTGGCCCCGCGGCGACGTCCGGACGCCGGTGCGACGTTTCCGCCCGGCGCCCGCGGGCGCCGGCGCGACGCCCGTGCGCTCGAACTCGCAAACGCTCTAACCAAGGAACGCGTTGAGCGCTTCGGACGACGCCGGTTTGCACGTTCCGCGGGGTCGTCGAACCGAGCAACCTTATACTGGGGGACTGTAGGCGGCGCCGGAGGGTTTTCGAGGTGTCTCGAGCGACACAATCCGCGTCGTCGATCGCGGTCTTTCGGCAAGAAACGGCCTCCTCCCGAGGGCGTTTCAGCGACCGGCGGTCGACCGATTAGGTCGCTCGCAGTAGGGGCTATCTGCACCCGAGACGTCCTCGGTTTCCCTCAGGAGTGAGCCCGATGGCTGTGTCCAAAAAGCGCGCCGTTCCCGTGTCGGAGGAGTCGCCCGGTCGGGCGGCCGTCCGTATCGGGCGCGAACCGATTCCCGTTCCCCGTCTCGTACCGCGCGGCAAGACCGCGTTCGACACCGTCCAGTGGCGGAGCCACGATGCGGTGATCAAGAACGCCGAAGGCAAGGTGATCTTCGAGCAGAAGGGCATCCACGCCCCCGCCTCCTGGTCGGAGACGAGCGTCAACATCGCCGCGTCGAAGTACTTCCGCATCATCCAGGGGCGCCGCGAGAGCTCGATCGACGGGATGATCCGGCGCGTCTGCCACTGGATCGCCCAGCGCGGCGTCGAGCTCGGATACCTCGACACCGCCGACGAGGCGACGACCCTCGAGGAGAGCCTCTCCTACCTCATGGTCCAGCAGATGGCGGCGTTCAACAGCCCCGTCTGGTTCAACGTGGGGGTCCGCGAGCCCCCGCAGTGCTCCGCGTGCTTCATCCAGTCGGTCGCCGACGATATGGACTCGATCCTCGGCCTCGCGACCAGCGAGGGCCGTCTCTTCAAAGGCGGAAGCGGGACGGGGACGAACCTCTCCGCGCTGCGCGGGAGCCACGAGAAGCTCGCCGGTGGCGGGATCGCTTCGGGGCCGGTGTCGTTCATGCGCGCGTTCGATGCGCTCGCCGGCGTCATCAAGTCCGGCGGGACGACACGCCGCGCGGCCAAGATGGTCATCCTCAACATGGACCATCCGGACGTGGTCGACTTCATCGATTGCAAGGTCCGCGAGGAGGACAAGGCGCTCGCGCTCATCCGCGAGGGCTACTCGTCGAACTTCGACGGCACCGACCCCGACTCGGCCTACGCGTCGATCGCCTACCAGAACGCGAACCACTCGGTGAGGGTCCCGGACGCGTTCATGGACGCCGTCGTGCGCGACGGCGAGTGGAAGACGTACAACCGGACCGACCACTCGGTCGCCGGGACGTTCCGCGCCCGCGAGCTCTGGCGCAAGCTCGCTTACGCCGCCTGGCGCTGCGGGGACCCCGGCGTCCAGTTCGACGACGTCACGAACGACTGGCACACCTCGCCGAACTCGGGCCGTATCAACGCCTCGAACCCGTGCAGCGAGTACCTGTTCCTCGACGACTCGGCGTGCAACCTCGCGTCGATCAACCTCATGAAGTTCCTCGACGCGAAGGGCCAGCTCGACGTCGAGTTCTTCCGCCAGGCGACCCGCACGATGGTCCTCGCGATGGAGATCCTCGTCGACGCGTCGAGCTACCCGACCGCGCCGATCGCCCAGAACTCCCACGACTACCGTCCGCTCGGGCTCGGCTACGCCAACCTCGGCGCCCTACTCATGCACTACGGCCTCGCCTACGACTCCGACGAGGGACGCACGCTCGCCGCCGGGGTTTCGGCGTTCCTCTCGGCCGAGGGGTACCACATGTCGAGCGAGGTCGCGAAGCGGATGGGGTCGTTCGCGGGGTTCGAGAAGAACCGCGCCCCGATGCTCCGCGTGATGGGCAAGCACGCGAAGGCCGCGGAGCGGATCGCGCTCAACGACCCGCGCCTCTCCGCCCTCGTCCGCGCGTCGGTCGACCGGTGGCACGACACGGTGAAGGCCGGCGAGCTGTGGGGGTACCGCAACGCGCAGATCTCGGTCATCGCCCCCACGGGGACGATCGGGCTCCTCATGGGCTGCGACACCCTCGGT
>JAKAPG010000237.1 GCA_021823085.1 Thermoplasmata archaeon
CGGCAGCCTCGGCTCCATCCCCGGATGCACCTCGACCGACCTCCTCGCCAACGGGACCGCCCTCACGTTGCCGGCCGATACCCTCGCGATCTCCTCGGGAGCCGCTTCCGGGTGGCTCTTTGCCGACGTCAACAGCTCCGGCGGCATCGCCTTAGTCCAGGACCTGGGAGGCTCCATCGCGGTGGATTTCCTGATCTCCTGCAGCGGTTTCGTGGGGAACGAACTGGGCCTCCTGCCGGGGATTCCGACCGGAACGATCGATAGCTCGACGGCCATCGGCCATCTCCTCGGCCTTCCGGGCGCGGCCGCCTTCGTGGCCGCGCACCCGAACCTGACCGCGAGCTATTCGATCGGCGTCTCCACCTCGTCCGCGTCCCTCTTCGCGACGGATGCGTGGACGATCACCCTCCAGGCCTGCGCGATCTCCACCGGATCCACGAGCGCGGTCGTGCCCACCTACGGCGGGAATGTCGGAGCGATCAACGGCACGGTCTACGGGGCCGGCGGATCGAACCAGAGTTGTGGATCCTCGTTCTCGAGCGGCTCGTCCACCGGCGCGTCGACCCCGCTCGGGACCGTCCTGTCGCTCGGGACGATGGTGGCGGGGACCACGACCACGAATGCCTCGGGAAGTTTCGCCCCCGTATGCTCGACCCAGCAACCCTGCTCCACGTACACGACTCCCGTCACCTTCGCCGGGTCGGGCCTCGTCTGGAGCGATGTGGGCCTGAAGGTCCTCGCGGCGAACGGCACCACCCTCTCCGAGCCGTCCAACTGGACCTGGGACATCGTTTCCGTCTCGGGGACGGCGGCGGCCACCGCGACCGGAGGGGTCTGGTCCGGTTGGGCCGGCTCCGGCGGCAGCGCGACCGTCTCCTCCGGCGAGAACATCGTGCTGACGGTGCCGGCCGGAGCGGGCCTCTCCGCGGGAGACCTCTTGGAGGCGTTCGCGTTCAATCCGCTGTACGGCGGCACCGTCTCGGCGTTCTTCCCGTAGGGACCCCCTTCCCCGCGGACCGCCGGGACGGTCGCGCCCGGCCTCCCGGTCCGGAGGGGGCGCGGCCCCGGAAGCGGGGCCCGTGCCGTTCCCTCCGCGCGACGGGGAGCGCGCGGCCGGTCGCCGGCCGGGGGATCGAGGGGGCGCGGAGGATGTCCGGACCGTCTATCCGACCGCGCCCGTCATCTCGAGCTGGATGAGCCGGTTGAGCTCGAGCGCGTAGTCCATCGGCAGCTCCTTGGCGAACTCGGCGAGGAACCCCATGAGGATGAGGTGGATCGCATCGGATTCGTTCAGGCCGCGGCTCATGAGGTAGAAGATCTGCTCCTCGCCGATCTTGCCGACCACCGCCTCGTGGGTGATGGTGGCGTCCTCCGCATGGATCTCGTTGTACGGATAGGTGTCGGACCGCGACTCCTCGTCGGGAAGGAGGGCGTCGCAGCGCACGGCCGCCTTGACTCCCGTCGCTCCCTTCGCGACGTGGAGCAGCCCCCGGTAGCTCGTCCGACCGCCGCGGATGGCGATGGACTTCGAGATGATCTTGCTCGAGGTGTCCGGTGCCGAATGGACCACCTTGGCGCCGCTGTCGATGGTCTGGGAGCCGGAGGCGAAGGCCACCGACAGGATGTCGGCGCGGGCCCCCCGCCCCTTCAGGAAGACGGACGGGTACTTCATCGTGATCTTGCTGCCGAGGTTGCCGTCCACCCATTCCACGAGGGCGTTCTCCTGGGCCACGGCCCGCTTCGTGACCAGGTTGTAGACGTTCTTCGACCAGTTCTGGATCGTGGTGTACCGGACCTTGGCGTACGGCTCCGCCATGACTTCGACGACCGCCGCGTGGAGCGAATCGGTGGAGTAGACGGGGGCGGTGCAGCCCTCGATATAGTGGATCTTGGCGCCCCGGTCGGCCACGATGAGCGTCCGCTCGAACTGTCCCACCGATTTCGCGTTGATCCGGAAGTACGCCTGCAGCGGGATCCCGGTATCGACCCCCGGCGGGATGTAGACGAAGCTGCCGCCCGACCAGACCGCCGAGTTCAGGGCCGAGAACTTGTTGTCGTTGTACGGCACGATCTTGCCGAAGTACTTCCGGACGATGTCGGGGTGCTCCCGGACCGCCGTGTCGGTGTCGGTGAAGAGGACCCCCTTCGCCGAGAGGTCCTCCCGGATCTTGTGGTAGACCGTGCCGCTGTCGTACTGGGCCCCGACCCCGCCGAAGTAGTCCCGTTCCGCCTTCGGGATGCCGAGCTTGTCGAAGGTGTTCCGGATATCCGAGGGGAGATCCTCCCACTTCTTCTTCGTGTCCCCTTCGGCCATCGGGTTCGCGTAGTACGTGTACGCTTCGAAATCGATCTCGGAGAGATCCGGTCCCCAGTCCGGCATCGGCCGCTCCAGGAAATGCTCGTACGCCCGGAGCCGGTACTCCCGCATCCATTCGGGCTCCTTCTTGAGGTCGGAGATCTTCTCGACGGTCTCCCGGGTGAGCCCCCGGGCGGTGCGGACCTTGTAGGTCTCCGGGTCCTTGAAATCGTATCGCGTGTAATCCAGAGGCTGGAACTCCGCCGTCTGCGCCATGATGGTACCTCGTGGATTGCATCACGTGGCGGTATTTAAATCAGGCGTGGCGCGGTTCGCGACGTTCCCCCGGGTGGGAGCTCGGGCGAAGAGCGCCTCGATCCGTTCGAGGCAGTCGCCGAGCCGATCGATCTCCTCG
>JAKAPG010000025.1 GCA_021823085.1 Thermoplasmata archaeon
TAGCCAAGATATGAACATTAGGGAAGTGCGGGCACCGGGATTTGAACCCGAGTTATAGGCTTGGCAAGCCTATGTGATAACCAGACTACACTATGCCCGCAGCCGGCACGCGATGAGTGGCGTTCGTACAAAAGGCCTCTCGCCGCGACCTACGGTTCGCGGGCGTGGCCCGTGGGTTGGGTAATGGGTTCCCCCCCTGCCCAGGGGGGACCTACCCCAGAGTGGCGGGGGGGTGCCGCCCGAGGAGCCTCTAATAGAGGTGCCCACTCGTCACCTCTGGCCGCTCATGCCCGCGGACGTATGGAGGGAGGGAGACGCTCTCGTGCTCACGCGCGCGGGCGATCCACCCATTCTTCTGCGAATCGCACGAGGCCCCATCCGCCTCGGCGATGCCGGCCTGATCGATCTGACCTCCCAACTCGGGTCTCCGACCGGCGGCTCGGTCGACTGGCTCGGAACGCCCTACCGGCTCGTGCGCCCGAGCCTGTCGGACCTCTTCGCGACGATGACGCGGGGGGCCCAGATCATCACCCCGAAGGATTGCGCTCGGATCGTCTCGCTCGGGTCGATCGCGCCGGGGAATCGGGTCGGAGAGGCCGGCTCGGGTAGCGGAGCATTGACGATCGCCCTCGCGTTCGCCGTCGGGCCCTCGGGCGAGGTGTTCTCCGTGGACCGCCGAGCGGAGGCGATCCGGCTTGCGAAGGAGAACGTCGAACGCTCGGGACTGGGCGCCCGCGTCCATTGGACCGAGGGGGATGTGGGAACGAGCGGTTGGCCCGAAGAGCATCTGGACGCAGTCGTCCTCGATCTCCCCGAACCGTGGGCCGCGCTGGCCGCATCGCATCGTGCGGTGCGGACCGGAGGCTGGGTCGTGGCCTACACGCCCACGTACAACCAGCTCGAGCGCACGGTCCGATCCATGCGCGGGCTCGGGCTCGACGAGGTCCAAGCGCTCGAGACGATCGAGCGCGCGCTCCACGTGGGCGAGGGAGGGACCCGCCCGAGCTTCGATATGCTGGGCCACACCGGGTTCCTCTCGGCGGGTCGGCGGGTGGACTGAGCATGGCGCTCCCGTTCGGCCTCACGATCGCCGCGGGCGTCGGGATCATCCTGACCGCGGTCTACGTCATGTGGGAAATGGGTCACTACGCGACGCCGGCGGTCGCGGAGAACCGGTTCGACGAACGCCGCGAGATCTTCGCCTACACGGCGGGCCTGTTCATCGGGATTGTCATGGTCGTTCCCTTCTTGTTCTACCTCACCTCCTTCTCCTACGGCACGCTCTTCCCGACGCTGCTCTACCTCGTCGCCGTCGTGGTGCTCGCCGAGATCGCCCAGTGGGCGGTCCAAGGGACCCAGTATTGGGGCCACAGCCCTTCGTTCCCGTTCTACGCGATCGGACTTCGCGCCGGGATCGCCGGGCTGCTCATCACCGGTCTCGTTGCCCAGTTCCTCCAGAGATCGGTCACGATCGAGAACACGGTGGTCGTCGGTCTCGAGTCGCTCGCCCTCCTCTGGCTGTTCGTTACGTCCGCCCTATTGTCGCTCCCGGCGGACCCGGCGGCGGGACGGACGGGCGGAGGGCCGATCTCGGGAGGGTTGATCCTCGCCGTCGGGCTCTTCCTCGTCGGGTTCAACGTGTTCGCGGGTCCCCTCATCGGCGGGTTCGCAGCGCTGATCGCGCTCGTCGGAGCGCTCTACCTCTACGCCCGGCTCCGCCACCTTCTCGATCGGATCCGCCCCGTCCCCCCCGGACCGGGCGTCGGAACGAAGATCCCGAGCCGGTATGCCCGCCGTGAGTGATCCTTCGGACCGTCGTCCCCGGGGCCCGGCGCCGACGCCGGCGAGCCCCGGCTAAGTTCATATCGCGACCGCCTTCCCCTCGACCCGATGCCACCGGCGTCATCCACGCCCTCCTCGGGGGGGTTCGTCACCCACGCGCGGATCTGGCTGCGCACGTGGAGGTTCCCGCTATCGGCCTTCGTCCTCGCCGCGGGTGTTCTGATGACCCTCCTGGCCATCGCCGCGTTCAGTCCCCTCGGAAGCGGGCCGCCGTTCTCGGTCCTCGAGCAGTACACCAACCGCAACGGCGTGAACTACAACCTCGCCTTCGCGATCATGGGTCCGATCGTCCTGATCATCGGAGGTTACCTCGTCGGGGCCTACCTGGTCGCCCGAACGAGGTTCGAGCGGCTGATGCTCTCGAGGAGCAAGGCCGAGTTCCTCCGCAACCTTCCCGAGATCGAAGAGCTGCTGTGGGACCTCACCCCCTCGGACCACTCGCGCTACCTCGAGAAGTGCGCGGAGTTCCGGGTGCGACGATAGCGCACTGACCGAGCGTTAAGTATCCGCCCCCGGTGCGCGACCGATGGCTCCACCGGAGAAGTCCGCGGACCCGTTCCGGTTCCGCCGGCTGGGAAAGCCGGAGGAGTTCCGCCAGCTCGAACAGGTCCAGAGCGCCGCGTTCGGTTCCGATCCGGAAGGCTCGCTGACGGTCCCTCTCCAGCGGGCGCTCCAGGACAACGGAGGCCTCGTCCTCGGAGCGTTCGTGGACATCCACCTCGTCGGGTTCTCGATCGGGTTCCTCGGATGGGACGGGCGCCGGCTCTACCATTATTCGCACATGACGGCGGTCCGACCCGAGTACCAGAACCACCGGGTCGGTCTCCGGCTCAAGAGGTACCAGCGCGAGGAGGTGCTCGCGATGGGGCTCGAAGAGATCCGATGGACGTTCGACCCCCTGCGGAGCCGCAACGCGATGCTCAATGTCCGTCGGCTCGGCGGGCGCCCGACCTCCTACCTTTCCCACTACTACGGGCAGATGAACGACTCGGCGAACCAGGGCCTCGAGACCGACCGGCTGAAGCTCGTTTGGTCGATCACAGCGCCGGCGGCCCTCCAACGGCTTGAGGGCAAGTTCCCGACGCGCGACGAGGATCGCGCACGGTGGGAGGCGAGCTCCCCGATCGTCCGGACCGAGCCGGGCGAAAGCGGGATCCGGACCCCGACCGAGGTCGCCGAACCCTCCGGCCCATCCGCCCACCTGGAGATCCCGTTCGACCTCGACCTGGTGCGGCAGCACGAGCCAAAGAGCCTGTGGCGCTGGCGGCACGCGGTGCGGGATGCCTTCCGAGCCGCCTACGACCTCCACTACGTCGTGGACGACTTCGCGACCGTGAGCGCCGATCACGAGCGACGCAGCTTCTACTTCCTTCGGCCCGCGGAGAAGGGGGACGAGGACCCTGCGGAGGGTCCTGTCGGCTCGACCCTCGGGCCGGCACGCCCGCCGTAGCCGGCGGGCAAAGGCGCATATCGGGCCCGCGCTGTGCGGGGTACCGTGTCGGCCCCGCGCCCGACGCCCTCTCAGCGGACGCCCCTTTGGATCGCGGTGCTCGCCGTCGCGCTCCTGGTCGGAGCCGCCGCGGCGCTCCTGACGGGCCCTATCACTCCCACGAGTTCCAGTGCCTCGCCCATCCTCGCCAACGCCGGGACCATCCTCGCGTGGGTCCTCACGGCCCTCGTCATCGGTGGGCTCGCCATCTGGATCTGGAACCGCTGGAACAACGGGGCGCTGCCCGTTCCCGCGCGTCTGGCCGCCACGGCGCTCATCGCCATTCTGCTCGCCATTGGGTTCATCGTGCTCGCCCATCTCGTGGGCTTCGGGGCGGTTGTCGCCGGTGGAGGCGGCAACGCAACGGCCCCGAATCAGACCGGTCCGGGCGGCAACGCGAACGGAACGAACCTGACCGCCGGAGGTGGAGCCTCCGGACTCTTCGGGGTGTCGCTCCCGTTCTGGGCGTTCTACGTCGTCGCTGCCCTGGCGTTGGTGGGCGTAGGGTTCCTCGCTGCGCGCCTCGTGCCGCTCGGCCCGAAGGCAACCCGACGCGAAGTGGAGGATCGGAGGGCGGCCCGCTCAGCGTTCGCAGACGCGGCCCGGGCGCTGGAAGACCCCCGGGCCGATCCCCGAGAGATCCTGATCGCGCTGTATGGCCGCCTGCTCCGGCGCATCGAGCCAATCGCTCCCGGACTGGAGGTCTCCACCCCGGAAGAGATCCGCCGTCTCCATCTCGTACCGCTCGGCGTCGGCCGTTCGAGCGCGGACACGATCACGCGCGCGTTCGAGCGCGCGCGCTACTCCTCGCACGCGATCGATCCGGCCGAGGTTGGCCGTGTGCGGGCTGCCCTCGCCGAAGCGATCGCCGACCTCGACCGGTCTCCAAGAGAGCCATGATCTCCGCGCGCGTCGCGGTCCCTTTCGGACTCGCTCTGGCGGCGGGGGGGCTGGCGGTCTACCTCTCCGGCAACCCTACGGCGGAGATTGCGAGCGCGACCACGGCCGTCATCCTCGCCAGCGTGGGCGGGGTGATGTACTACTCGGACCGGTCGTTCGTCGGACCGAGTTCCGCGCCGCCCGCGGAGGTCGAACCGGACCCGGGCGCGTGGAGCATGCTCCACGGGCGTATCGACGCCGCCCTCCAGGGGGGGGCTATCGCGCGAGAGGAACTGGTGCTGCTCCTGGACTTCCTTGAGCGCTCGGAGGTGCGATACGATCGCGCATCCGCCCCGGTGGAGGAGTTGCATCGACTGTCCCACCTATCGGTGGCCGACTTCCGCGCGTACCTGCTCGCCCGCCTCGACCGCCTCGAAGGAAGGACGTGAGCGCTCCCTCGAACGACGGCCTTCGGCTGACGATCCGCTCGTGGGTCTGCTACTCGGGGGCCGTGGCGCTGATCATCACGGCGGTGGCGGCCCGCGACCCGATCCCGTTGTTCGGTGCTCTCGTGCTCCTGTTCGCTCCCATCGGGTCGCTCGTCACCGCCCCGGCGGCCGCGGGCCCGGTTCAGGTCTTCTGGGCGGAGAGCGGCAGCGCAGGAATCGTGAACATCGCGGGATCGATCGAGGTACCGAACACCCTCGATTCCCGGGACCTCGAGGTAGTACTCCCCTGCCCCGCCGAGTTGGTGGAGCGATCCCCGCTCGCCATCTCGTTCGGACCGGGGTCGGTCCGCTTTCGGGCCGAATGGGAGGCCCGCTCGCCGGCGCTCCTGAACCTCCCGGTGCCTCGGGTTCTGTGGCGCGACGCGTTGGGCCTAGCCGAACGACCGATCGATGTAGAGGGAACGGAGCTTGTGATCGAGCGATACGCGCCCGAGGTCGATCGACTCGGAGGGATGCGACTGCAACGGACGATTGCGATGCCGGGAGAGACCCGCTCGAAGGCGATCGGAGAAGCCGGCGAGTTCTACGGGGTGCGGCCGGCACGTCCCGGCGACCCCTGGCGCCGCACGAACTGGCACGCATCGGCCCGTTCCGGGTCCCGGTACGTCAACGAGTTCTCGTTGGAGAGGACGGGGGACGTGCTGCTCTACCTTGACGCGCGTCCGAGCTCGCTCGGTCCGAAGATCGACCACGAACTGTTCGGGATCTCCCGGGCGACCGCGATCGGGATGGCCCGCGGCTTCCTCCGGGAGAACGTACGGGTCGGCCTCGCGGTGTTCGGTGAGTTCGTGCGAACCGTACCGCTCGGAGCGGGGCGCTCGCAGCGGGCTCGCCTGCGCGAGGCGCTGCTGGCCGCGCACGTTAGCCCCATCGCGCCCCCTGCCGAACGAGGCACGATCGGTCTACGTCGTGCGATCACGCCCGGCATCACCACGATCCTGATCAGCCCTCTCGCCGACGAAGCGGCCGCGCTCTTGATCGTGCACCTGCGCCGGCGGGGCTATCCGACGATCGTGCTCAGCCCCTCTCCGATCGCAGCCCAGCTCGTCGGCTTTCCCTCCCGGCCTGAGGATCGCGGGCTGGTCGAGCGGATCGTGCGCGTGTATCGTCGCCAGCAGATCGCTCGCGCCTGGAGGGAGGCTCCGGTGGTCGACTGGACCGAATTCTGGTCGCTGGCCCGGTTCACCGGGTTCTTGGAGCACGGCATGGACGCTCGGAGGCACGCGTGAAATCGTCCCCCGCGCCCGGCTCCATCCTCCGGCAGAGGTCCGGGAGATGGGGGCTGGCCGCTACGGCAACCGTGACACTTGCGTTTGGGCTCCTCGATCGGACCGAAGGACCGTTCGTCGGCATGGCCGTTGGGGTAGGGGCGATCGTGGCGGCGCTCCTCATTCGGATCCTCGTCGCGCGCATGGGGACGGTGCTGTTCCTGGCACCGCTCCTCGCCGCGTGGGCGTACTTGGGTCTGGCAGCTCCGGTAACGGTCCTCGCCGAGCTCCTCTCCGTCCTGGCCGCGTTGGCCGCCCTTGCGTGGATGGCGGAACGGCCGCACGCCCCACCGGCCATCCTGCGCCGTGCCGGTGACGTTCTCGTCCTCCCCGCCGTCGGCGCGATGATCGCTCTGGTCTCGGGGCTGCTCATCCCGCCCGGGGAGCTACGGATCGGAGTGGCCGCCCTCCTGCTCGTGATCGCCCTGGGGCTCGTCGTGCTGACGCTGGGACGCAGCCACCCGGCCTCGGAGCCCCCCTCGTCAACCCTATAGGCGACGGTCCCGATGGGGAGTGTCGCGCCCGGGAGGCGCGGCCGGGTCCCGTCGAAGGGTCCCTCTCGACCGCACGCGGACGGGTCGTCCGCCGGGATGACGTGAGGACAACCCCGGGGTCCGACAGTCCCCGGCCGGGGTCAGACCGCCGAGAGGGCATTGGCCTTGCCGTGACGCGGACACGTTACGGCCGGGGGATACGGGACGGGCACGCGTACAAATAGCGACGCTCGTTCGCGGGCTATGGCCGCAGCGGAAGTGCCGCCTACGGTGGGATCTGCCGAACGGGTCCGAGCCGCGGTCCGCACGGCGGTCGTGGGCCGGGACGACGCGATCGAGCAGATCCTCGTCGGCATCCTCGCCGACGGCCACCTGCTCCTGGAGGACCTTCCGGGGCTCGGAAAGACCCTGATCGCGAAGTCGTTCGCCGGCGCGCTCGGCCTCACCTTCCAGCGGATCCAGTTCACGAGCGACCTCCTCCCCCACGACATCCTGGGCTCGGAAATCCTCGACGTCGCGCACGGGACCTTTTCCTTCCGCCCCGGTCCGATCTTCGCGAACCTCGTCCTCGCCGATGAGATCAATCGCGCGCCTCCGAAGGTCCAATCGGCACTGCTCGAAGCGATGCAGGAGTACCAAGTGACGAGCGAGCGAACGACGCACCCCCTCGAGCGACCGTTCCTCGTGCTCGCGACGCAAAATCCGCTCGAGCTCGAAGGGACGTACCCGCTCCCCGAGGCGCAGATCGACCGGTTCCTGCTCCGGGTGAGCGTGGGCTACCCCACCCTCGAGGAGGAGCGCGAGATCCTGCGTCGGCGCGCGGAGCGCAAGCAGGACACGGTCACGGTGCCGACCGTCCTCGCACCCGGAGAGTTCGCTCGGATGCAGCGGGCCGTCGAGGACATCGAGCTCGACCCGTCGGTCGAAGGCTACATCGTCGACCTCGTGCGTGCGACGCGGGCCGATCCCCGCGCCGAAGTGGGTGCCTCCCCACGCGGTTCGCTCGCACTGGCCCGCGCGTCCCGCGCTCAGGCGTTGGTCCGCGCTCGAGACTTCGTGCTGCCCGACGACGTCAAGGCGATCGCCGGTCCCGCGCTCGCCCACCGGATCACCGTGCTGCCCGAACCGTGGATCCGCGGTACGCGCGGCGTCGACATCGTACGCTCGGCCCTCGACCGCACACCCGTTCCGAAGACGCGATAGAGACTGCGTCGCACCGCAAGCGCTAATCGGCCCCGGGCCGGTCTCGGGACCGTGCCGGCTCCCCCACGAACCATAGTCCTGGCCGACCCCATCGATCCGGCTGCATTGGATATCCTGCGGAACGAGGATTGCCGGGTGGTCGACGCGTCCGCGGGAGCGGCGGCGCTGAGCGGCGCCCTCAGCACGGCCTGGGCCCTGGTCGTGCGCAGTCGTACGAAGGTCAATGCGGACCTCATCGCCCGCGCGCCACACCTCGAGCTCATCGCGCGCGCCGGGGTAGGCGTCGACAACGTCGACCTCGCCGCTGCGGCCGCCCGCAACATCCGGGTGGTGAACGCACCGGCCGCGGCATCGGCCAGCGTCGCCGAGCTCACGGTGGCCTTCGCCCTGATGCTCGTGCGCGAGCTCTGGCCCTCGATCTCGGGCGCGAAGGCCGGGCGGTGGGAACGCGGGACCCGCGGAGGGGAGCTCGCCGGCCGGGCGATCGGGTTCGTCGGATACGGGCGGATTGCCCGCGAGGTCGCCCGTCGCCTCGCTCCCTTCGGGGTTCGCGCGGCCGCCTACGATCCGTTCGTCTCCCGGACCGAGGACGGGACCGCGCTCGTCGCGCTCGACGAGCTCCTCGCGCGGTCCGACATCGTGAGCCTCCACGCGGCGGCCACCTCGGAGAACCGGCACCTGATCAACGCCTCGGCCCTTGCGAGGATGAAGCAAGGCGCCTTCCTCATCAATGTCGCTCGGGGTTCGCTCGTTGACGAAGCGGCGCTTGTCACCGCTCTCAACTCTGGTCAACTGGGGGGAGCCGCGCTCGACGTGTACGAGGTGGAGCCGCCGATGAACCGGGAACTGATCGAGCATCCCAAGGTGATCATGACGCCGCACGTCGGCGCGTCCACCCGCGAAGCCCAGCAGCGGGCCGGTCGGCAGGTCGTGGAGGAGATCCGACGCGCGCTGCGCGGGGAAGCGCTGACGGCGCTCGTTCCGCCGCCCGAGAGGGGCGCATGACACTCGATCCCGAGACCGCGACGTTCCTTATCGCGGGACCCGTCCGGATCCATCCGCGGGTCCTCCGGGCGATGTCCGCGCCCAGCGTCAACCACCGGGGGGACTACTTCCACGGCGTGGTCGCGCAGATCCAAGAGCTGCTCCCGATGCTGTTCGGGCCTGCGGGAAGGACGGCCATCCTCTCCGGCAGCGGGACCGCCGGGCTCGAGGCGATGTACTCGGGTCTCGTCCCGAAGGAGGGGCGTACGCTCGTTCTCACGAACGGCAACTTCGGCGAGCGGACCGACCAGATCGTTCGTCGCTACTCGACGAACGTCACCACACTCACGGCTCCGTGGGGGCAGCACATCCCGATCGAGGCGGCGCGTGCCGAGCTCGACAAGGGCGATGTCCACGCGGTGTGCGTGGTGCACAACGAGACGAGTGTCGGCCTCGCGAACGACCTCGGGCAGCTCGCCGCGGCGGTCCGCAAGTCCGGAGCGCTCTTCCTGGTCGACGGGATCAGCGCGATCGCCGGGATCCCGGTCCCGGCGGCCGAGTGGGGGATTGATGCGATCGTGGCGGGGAGCCAGAAGGGCCTCGCCGCGCCGGCCGGCCTCTCGCTCGTCCACCTGTCGGACCGCGCGATCAAGGCGCTGCACCCGAGCACGTTCTACCTCGACCTCGGTGCGCACCTCAAAGCGCTCGAGAAGAACGACACCCCCTGGACGCCCGCCGTCCCTCTCTTCCTCGCGCTGCGCGAGGCGCTCCTCGTCCTGAAGGAGGAAGGGCTCGACGGACGCCTTGCGCGCACGCACCGCCTCGCGGTGGCGAGCCGCGACGCGGTGAAGGCCCTCGGCCTGGAGCTGTTCCCCGATCCCCGGTACGCCTCCGATACCGTGACCGCGGTCAAGAACCCGGACGGTCTGGACGACTCGAAGCTCCGCAAGGTCCTCGAGCGCGAGTACAGCGTGCTCGTGCAGGGCGGACAGGGGGTGCTCACGGGCAAGATCTTCCGGATCGGGCACATGGGGATCGCCGACTGGCCGGATCTGCTCGTCACCTTCGCGGCGCTGGAACGGATCCTCGGCAAGGCCGGCCGACTGCCGCGCCCCGGCGCCGGGCTGAGCGCGGTCGTCGCGCAGATGCCGTGACCGCCTAGATATCCACGATCAGCCGCGCCCGCCCCTTCGCGAGGTCGACGCGCGCCTCGTGCAGCGTGATCGCCTTGACCTCCTTGCGGGCCGGATGGCGGTCGGGGACGAACGGTTCTCCGCGAACGCTGGCCACGAGAGCGGTCGGGGGCACGCCCAGCGTGCGGACCCGGATTTCACGCGCGACGAACCCTTCGGTCTGCTGGAGCAGGAGCAGTTGCCCCAAGTAGGCGACCGCGAGGGAGACCGGGTCCTCCCCGGAAGCGCTCACCGCGCGCTCGTCGCGCGGCCGGACCGTCCTGAGGTCCGTCATGAGCGCGAAGAGGCCGAGCCCGAGCGCCTCGAAGAGCTCGGACGAGGTCCTGCCCCGGGCCCAGATGCCGATGTCGGCGGTCGTCGGGAAGCTTCCCCAACGGCGGCGGGCTCGCGGTCGCATCGGCACCCCCTGGGCACCCGTCAAGGAGTTTAAACGTGGGACGGCTCCCGAGAGGTCGTGCACGCGAGCCTCGTGATCCCCACGCTCAACGAGGAACGATCGATCGGCCATGTCCTCGACACGTTTCGCGACGCGGTGGAGCGGGATGCCTCGGCCGCTGCGCCGGCGGACCGGATCGAATGGGAGATCCTCGTGATCGACGGGCGCTCGACGGACCGCACGACCGCGGTGGCCGAGGCCCACGGCGCCCGGGTCGTCTCCGAGTCCCGCCCGGGCTACGGGCGCGCCTACCGCACCGGGTTCGCCGCTGCGAGCGGCGAGATCATCGCCACCTCCGACGGCGACGCGACGTACCCCGTGGAGACGATCCCCACCCTCGTGCGCCGGCTCCGGGAGGAGGACCTCGACTTCATCACCGGCAACCGCTTCGCCTACCTCGGGCCCCGGGCGATGTCGACCGAACATCGGATCGGGAACCGGGCCCTGAACCTGGCGCTCCGGCTCCTGTACCACCGGTACGTGAAGCGACTGCCCGGGTCGAACCTGAACGACAGCCAGAGCGGCCTGTGGGTCTTTCGTCGGAATATCCTCGACCGGATCCGTCTCACGCAGAGCGGCATGCAGTTGAGCGAGGAGATCAAGATCGAGGCTCTGATCCACGGACTGCGCGTGACCGAGGTCCCAATCCACTACCGGGAGCGATGGGGCGCGCCGAAGCTGTCGAGTTGGAGGGACGGGCTTGCGAACGCACGCTTCCTCCTCGCGAAGAGGGTTCGGCTCGAACGGGAGCTGCGTTCCGAGGAGCCCGGCGGGGCATCGCACCCCGCGTGACGGTGCGTTACTGGGTCTTGCCCGAGCGCTCCCGAGACTTGACCCGCAGGCCCTTGTAGCCGCACTTGCGGCATCGCACGGCCTTCGGTGGGTTGCGGGCCGAGCAGTTCATGCAGATCTTCTTGTCCAACAGGCGATGGACGGCTTCGGGGAACGGCATCGGTGCGAGGGGGCGGGACCCCGGCCCCGTATAAAGCGTGCCCGGGCCACGGGGGCGTTCACGAGACCGGTGTGAACTTTCGGGACGGACCGGCGATCGAAGGGCGAGCCGCTGGGCCGCTCGTATCCCAGCGGATACGACCCGACCGTTCCCTAATCGCCGCGTTCGCTGGGGTCGAGGGCTGCAGCTGGGTCGGGTCGCACCCGGTTCGGCTCTCCCATCGTGAATGACCGTTCGATCCATCCTCGATAGGAAGGATGGTCTGGCGATGGGAGGGGCCGGACGTTCACGTCGTTGGAGGGGGCGCGGGAGCGCCTAGCTCGACCGCTTCAGCACGCACGTCATACAGTGCGCGCCGCCGTAGCCGCCCGTGATCTCGCGCAGGCCGAGGGGAGTCGCCTCGATGCCGTGATCGCGGAGCGCGGCACCGTGCGGGAAGAATTCGTTGCGGGCGCGCAGCTCGGCGCGCTCGCGGCGCGCGAGCCGCAGCAGGTTGCCGTATCGTCGGGGGTCCGCCCGGGCGCTCTGGGCGAGGGTCGTCAGCGTCCGGTCGATCTCCGGCTCGACCTCGACCGCGAGGATCTGTCGGTCCTTGAGGCAGAGGAAGTTCGACGCGTAGCTCATCTGCTCGAGCGTCGAGATCGGGATCACGTCGAAGTGCTTCGTCTTGAGATAGTCGATCAAGGCGACCGACTTCGGCTCGCGGACGAGACCGCGGCGTCCGTGGCGCTGGTAGACGTCGACCCGTGCCCCCTTCAGGAGCGGGGTGCAGCCGACGGCCAACCCTTCTCCCGGGACGTTGAAGTAGGTGTCGAGGTGCATGTCGATCATCGGGTCGCGCTCGTTCCCCGGGATCGCCGGGTGGTTCGGTTGGTGGACGACGCCGACCTCGTCGAAGCCGATCGGCATCGAGAGGATCTGGCGGATCCCGGCGTCGTTCGTGCGGTCGCCCTCGCCGATGAGCGCGAAGGAGCCCATCGGCATGAAGTCCCCTCCTTCGAACGTCCCCGGAGCCCGGATCTCCCCGGCGATGTCGCATCCGGCCACCTTGAGGAGCGTGCCCGTCAGGAGAGGCTCGTTCGCCCGCTGGGGCTTCGACATCCGACCGAGGATGAACCCACCCCGGCTGAGCGCTTGCTGGTCCCGCATGAAGTACAGGTTCGCGAGGGGCACCTCGAGCCGTACCTCGGGCAGGACGACCCGGTAGCCCGGATGCCGCTCGAGGTGGACCGAGGGGCGCAAGAGCAGGAAGTTGAACAGCGTCTCCGCGTCGAACCGGTCGAGGTTCCGGCGCAGCGCCAGCTGCGAGCGTTCGACCATGGCCCTCGGGCCGGTGTAGCGAACGATCCCGAGGATCGCGCGGCGCACGCGGTCCACGAACTCCGGGTGCTTTGCCTCGGTCTCGACGGCAAAGCGCTTGAGGCGTCGTACCGAGACGCCGGCCTCCGTGAGGGCGTGCTCGAGCGTCGTGTGCTCGTAGACGGCCTCATCGATGCTGAACGCCCGCTCGTAGAGGAACGAGGACGGCTCGGTCAGCCCG
>JAKAPG010000238.1 GCA_021823085.1 Thermoplasmata archaeon
GGACGCCGAAGTACCCTTCCTCCTGCATCCGCCGGACGGTCTTCGCAGGGAACTCCTCCTTCTCGTCCATCTCGGCCACGATCGGGGCGACCTCCTTCTGGAGGAAGGCACGTACCGCCTCGCGGAACGCCTCCTGGTCGGCGGTGAAGGAGAACTCGAAGGGCATCGCTAGCTCCCCGGGAACTTCGGGGGACGGTGCTCGACGAACGCGGCGAGGCCCTCGGGAAGGTCCTTCCCCGGGAGGATCTCGGTACGGAAGATCTCGGACTCGAGCGAGAGCCCGTCGGCGACGGTGCGATCGCGTCCCCCCACGATCGCCCGCTTCGCCGCCCGAACGGCGATCGGGGAGTTCTGCGCGATCGTGTGCGCGAGATCGCGTGCGGCCCGCAGCTCCTGGCCGGCGGGGACGGTCTTGTTCACGAGCCCGAGCCTCAGCGCCTCGGCCGCGCCGATCATCGCGCCGGTGAAGATCAACTCCTTCGCCTTCGCGACGCCGACGAGTCGCGGCAGGCGCTGGGTTCCTCCGTACGCCGGGATCAGGCCCAGCTTCGTCTCGGGCGCGCCGAGCTTCGCGGATTCCCCGGCGACGCGGAGGTCGCAGGAGAGCGCGAGCTCGAGACCGCCGCCGATCGCGAGGCCGTTGATCGCCGCGATCACCGGGGTCCGCAGGTTCTCGATGCGTCCGAACGTCTCGAGCCCCCGCGCGACCACCGCCGGGGCTTGCGACATGTCCATCGACGCCATCTCCTTCACGTCGGCCCCGGCGCTGAAATATTGGCCGTCCCCCGTAAGGATCACGACGCGGGAGCTACGGTCGGCCTCGATGACCCCGACCTGCTCCGCGAGCGCCGCGAGGAGCGCGGTGCTCAACGCATTCACCGGCGGGTTCTTCAGCACGAGGATCTCGACGCCGTCTCCTTCGGTCTTGTGTCCGATCAGTTCTGCGGGTGCCATGGGAATCGCGGAGGGACGTACCTGCACGGGATAAGCGCGAGGGAACGTCTCCCCCCACCGCATACGGTTTTGAGAGGGTCCGGCTCGCCCTGACCGAGAGCGACGCTGCATGAGCCGCGAACGAGGATCCGGGGCCACGACGCCGCTGTCGCGCGGCGCCGAGGCATCGTTGCGACGGGTCGAATGGATGGGCCTGCCGGCCATCGCCAAGGAGCGCGATCCCAAGGGGTACCGCCCGAAGGCGCTCGACCGGCGGCTGCGTACCGAACGGACCCGCGCGGAGGTACGTCTCCTCGTGGAAGCGCGTCGGCACGCGGTCCGAACCCCGATCGTCTACGACATCGACCTCTCGCACCACCGCCTCATCCTCGAGGAGCTCCCGGGGCCGACGCTGCGAGCGTATCTCGAAGACGCCTCCTCCGACCCGACCGCCCTCCGTGCGATGGTCCGCTCGCTCGGGATCGCGCTCGGTCGGTTGCACGCCGGCGGGATCGCCCACGGCGATCTCACGACCTCCAACGTGCTGTTCCCGGAGGGACCCACGGGTCCGGCTGCCCTCATCGACCTCTCGATGGGCAGTCGGAACGCCGGGATCGAAGAGCTCGGCATCGATCTCCACCTCGTGGAGGAGGACCTCCGGGCGCTGTCGGCGAAGGGCGAGACGCTCCTGAAAGAGTTCTTCGCCGGGTACGCCGACGGGAATCCGGCGACCCACTCGGAGGTCCGAGCCCGAGCGAACGCGATCCGCGGACGGATGCGCTACGCCTGAGCGGGAATGCCCCCGTCGCTTCCCCGCACGATCCGTTCCATACCCGATACCAGCGATGAGGGAAGTTCCTCCACGAGGTCGGTCGCAACGAGACCGAAGCTCCGTCGTGCCGCCGCACGGATCCCGGCATCGCCTACCCAGAACGCGCCCAGGCGGGCCGCGTGGATCGGGGCGAGCCCCTGGGCGAGCAGGCTTCCCAGAGTTCCCGCGAGCACGTCGCCGACGCCCGAGACCGTCTGGGCGATATGATGATGATAGTTCTGAACCGCCACCTCGCCGTCGGTGACGATGTCCGGCTCGCCCTTGATGACCAGGAGGATCCCGCGCTCGCGCGCAATGCGTTGCGCCTCGCCGATCTGCTCGGAGAGAGGCCGCGCGCCATCGCCGCCGAATACGCGAGCGTACTCGCCCGCGTTGGGAGTGGCGATGAGCGTGCGGCCGGTCCACGAGCCGCGCGGAACGACCTCGAGGGCATCCGCATCCACGACGAGCGGGATCGCGGGCGGTAGCTCTCGGAGGAGCCGCTCCACCGTCGCGAGGGTCTCGGTCGATCGGCCGGCTCCCATTCCGAGCGCGACCGCTTTGGGCGGTGCGCTCTTCACGAAGGAGAGGAGGTCGGCCACGTCGGGCGGGGAGAACGCCCCGGTACCGATCCCGCGCACGACGAGGTTCGGACTGAACCCCTGGATGCGGTCCGCCGCCGGCTTCGGTGCGAGGATCGTCACCCGCTCGGCCCCGGTACGAAGGGCCGCGAGCCCCGCGAGCGCGGGAGCTCCCGAGTAGGGACCGCCCCCGATCACGAGGATCCGGCCGGACCGGCCCCGTCCGCGTCGGAGCGCTACGGGCCGATAGAGGACGAACTCGCCGGGGCCGGTGCGCAGCCAGGCTTCGGCCGGGATGCCGATGTCGCGGAGGATGATCTCGCCGCACGCGGCGGGAGTCATT
>JAKAPG010000239.1 GCA_021823085.1 Thermoplasmata archaeon
TGAGTTCCCGGATGCGTGCCAGGTCACATTTCAAGCACGGAATCACAGTCTTGGCAGGTCCGCATCCCGAGAGTCCGCCGGGGGACTTTGGTCACGACCTAAGGGGCGCCTTGCCCTCGCTACGTTCCCGTCAGCCCTAAAGCTGCCCAGCTGACCGTTTCGGTTCGGTCAAGAACGTGTCCATTTCCGTCAGGATGCGGTCGGGCGAACGCCTACGTAAAGCCCTCGATCCCGGAATCGCCCGCTGAACAGAACCCTCGCGCGAAAACCGGCTCGCCGGAACGATCCAAGCATGTCATCTGCACTCACTAATGGAATTCGCTCGATCTCCGAGAAGTGCTGTATCCGACTCCCCCGCCTCGCGACCAGCCACTGGAACTCCACGGCCGAGCGGTTACCCTCTCGCCACGCAGACGCGACTCGGGCCACTCTCGTGTCGCTGTCCTCGTAGGTATCGAGGGCGACAGAGGTTCCTCGCCAACGTTCGGGCCGAACCCATCCTTCGACCAGCGCTACCCCCCCTGATCTGCGCGGTCATCAGCTTCGTCGGCGGCGGAGGCTTTTACATCGGCGCGATCCTCGCCCTCGTCGGCGGGATCCTCGCGCTGATCTGGAAGCGGCCGGCAACGACGGCGCCCCATTCGATGTAAGCGGGACGGCAATCTAGGAACCGGGGTCAACGTCGCCCGCGAGAGTCGTTCTCACCCGTCCGCGGAGATTCCACCGGCCCGCTCCTCACCGCACCGTCGCCGAAGGCGACGCTCCGCAGAGGGTCGGAGCTCTACAGCTGACGTGTGACCCCCGGGGACCGGTCGGGGTGAGCCCTCTTTGAGGGTCGGGGGTAATATAGGTCGACTTCGCATCCGTGACACCGTGCGAAAAGTCACGCTGGTGACCGGTGTCGTTCTGTTGCTGATCGGAGGGGTCTTCTCCGGCTACCTCGTCTACGAGTACACGTCCCCGACCTACTTCGAGCACTCGCACTACCTCGGGGTCGCGTTCATCCGGTCGTTCGGGGACTGGACCGTGCACCTCGACTGGGCGGCGATGCCCACCAACACCTCGAATTCCACCGCTCCGCCGTACGTCTTCTACGTGACCTTAGCCAAACCTACCTCGTGTAGCAACCTCACGAGGGTGATCGCCTCCCAGTCCGGAGTGAGCGGGTCGGTTACCGTCGAGGTGGGGGGAAACGTCCGCTGGTACGCCGTCATCTGCGACAGCGCGCGGGACCGCGTGCCGTTGGGGGTCTCGGTCTGGGCCCTCGGCTTCAGCTACTACATGGTCACGGGGATCGGGCTCACGATCCTCGGGGCTGCAGTGACGGTCGTCTCCTTCTTCCAAACGTCCTCCCCGCCGTTGCTCTCCGCTCCGCCCCGGAACCCACCCGTGTACAAGCCTCCGCCCGGGACGTAGCGCCGCCGGCTATCGGGGCGCGGAACGAGCATATGCGAACGTCGGGATCGGACCGCGTTCCCTACGAACGCGCGGCCGTCGCCGGAGGCGATCGCCCTACGGCGGTCCGCTCGATGTGGCCGGAGCGGGAGGATCGGGCTCCGGCGCCGATCCCGATCCGCGGGTCGCGACCGGGGGTTCTGACGGAGGCTCCGAGTCCGCCAGCGCGTTGGCTCGCATCATCTCGGAGTGGAGATTCCACTCGGTGATCGAGATCCCAGAAAGGAAGCCGAAGCTGACCAAGTAGAGCGAGGCGATGAGGATCACGACCGATGCGAACGCCTGGTCCGAGATGCCGCTCGGGAGCGGATAGATCGGGAAGAGGACGGAGTAGCCCCCTAGCACGAAGGTCTCCAGGCTCATTCGGACCGCGAACAGGGAGGCCCAGAACACGGCGATCTCGATCGGCCCCCGCAGGTGCCACTCTCCGGTCTCGGTACGGTGAACGGCGAGGGTGCGCGCGCCGTACCACATCCCGACGCGGACCGCGGTGTACGTGATCGCGAGCGCGCCGACCATCCAGAGGACACCGGTGAGCTGGAGGGTGTCCCCGTCGGCGTAGAACTCCGTGAACGAGACCAAGTAGACGTAGAAGGCCGCAAAACCGTAGACGAGAATGTGCAACGCGAGGGTCGACCGGTGGATCTTGGAGCCCTTCCTCAGCGTGTACGCCCACCAGATGGTGTAGCCGATGAGCGCGACCGGGAGGAGGTAGTTGGTCCAGAAGCCCACGACGGTCGCAATGGCCAAGAGCTGGGAGTACGAGATCGCGAGACCGAGCATTTTAGTGGTGTGTCACCGTTTGTTGACGACGGCTCCAACCGGTGAGGACCAGTTGACCAATACTCCCCCCTTAAGTAGCCTCGTACTGCCCATCCGTAGGACGCTGGGCGCGTCTTCCGAGCCAGGAGGAGCCGCAGGAGATTCTCCAAGCCTCGGTTCCAGTGCGCCCACTTCCTCTTGCACCGATCGGCGACCATTCCCATCACCCGTTCCACTCCGTTCGACGTCGCCGGCATCCACCCGCCTCGGTTCGTCAGCTCCGCGAACACGACCGTCGCTCGACCCCGCTCCCGCACATACCGCCCGGTCTGGCGGAGTCCTCGTCGCTCCAACTCCGCCCCCACCCGACCCAACTCCGCCAGAGTTGTCGTGATGCGCTCGGTCACGGCCACTCGGTTCCCGTCCACCGCGTGCTTCGCC
>JAKAPG010000240.1 GCA_021823085.1 Thermoplasmata archaeon
GCTCAACGCTCCAAAGCCGCCGCTCGAGGTCCCCAAGACCCCGACCGGTCCGGTGCCGTAGCGCCCTCGGGCCCACGGCACGACCTCTTTCGTAACGTAGTCCTCGTAGTGCCCGGTGGCCGAGGAAGTGCCCGGTGGCCGAGGAGTTCACGTACTGGCTGCCACCGAGCGTGGTCATACAGTCCGGCGCCACCATGACCGCTCCTCCGGCAGCTCCGGTACGGATCAGCCGGTCGAGCTGACCCACGCGAGAGTCGGAGAGGAAGCGCGGACTCTGGAAGTGAAGGAATCCGGAACCGGTGTATCCCGAGAGCAGCACCAGCAACGGCACCCCCTCGGTTTTGCGAGAGGGCGGGAGATAGATCTGGAGTTCCCGTTCCACGGGATCGCCCCACGGATTGCCTTCCAGCACCCGGCTCACGAGTCGGGGTCGCTCGATCCGTCCCCGGAGCGGTCTGGGAAACACGATCGGCGCTCGCGCGCCCAGGGGAACGGAGATCGCCACGGCGAATCCTCGAGAGGGCAAGGGGGCGTACCCTCAAAGAGGAGGCGGGGGGGCATTACGGTAAGCGGTCGCGTCACGTTCAAGAGGGCCCCGACCCAGACCGGTACCGATGGAGCGATGGAGTGCTGAGGTGTTCCGGGGCACGGAACTGAAGCGGCCGGGTCGTTGGGGCGTCGCGTTCCTAGCGGATTGGTGCCCGTTCTGCCGGGCATTCCGCCCGCGGTTCGAGGATCTCGAAGGCAAGGTGGAGGCTTCCCTGGCGCTCGCGGACGTGACGCCCGAGGACAGTCCGTTGTGGGACTCGTTTTCGATCGAGGTCGTTCCCACGGTCGCGCTTTTCGAGGACGGCAAGCTTGTCTGGCGTCGCGACGGGAAGCCCATGGTCGGCCTGGGCCCGGAAGATCTCGAAGATCTACGTCGCGCGCTTGTCCAGCGCGCACGGCGCCCGTCGGCTCCCACACGATGAGTTTTTCCCGCCGGTACCATGGGCTGTCCATGCCGTCGGCGTCCCGGGACGCTCCGCGCAAGGTCGCGATGATCACCGGCGGCGGGACCGGTATCGGACGCGCAATCGGGGAGCTCTTGGCCGAGGATGGCTATGACCTCGTGATCGCCAGCCGTTCTCCCCAGCATCTCGCCGAGGGGGCCGAGACGCTCCGTGAACTCGGCGCACGCGTACTCTCGGTACCTACGGACGTCCGGGATCCGGGCCAGGTCGACCGTCTCTTCGAGAGGGTCCGGGAGGAGTACGGTCGTCTCGACGTCTTGGTGAACAACGCGGCGGGTAACTTTCCGGTCCGTGCCGAGGATCTTTCCCCCAACGGCTGGAGGGCCGTCCTGGGGATCGTGCTCGACGGCACCTTCTTCTGCTCCCGCGCGGCGTTCCCGCTGCTGCGCGAGGCCCGCGGCTCCTCAATCGTGAACATTGTCGCCGCCTATGCCTGGCTCGCCGGGCCCGGAACGGTCCACTCCGCGGCCGCGAAAGCCGGGGTTGTCTCGCTGACCCGGACGCTGGCGGTCGAGTGGGCCCGGCACGGCATCCGTGTGAACGCGGTCAGTCCGGGGCCGGTCCGCACGGAGGGCACGGACCGTCAACTATGGACCTCCGAAGAGCTCGTGAAGAGGATCGAGCACGGCGTACCGATGGCGAGGTTCGGGACTGCGGAGGAGGTCGCCCAGGCGGTCCGGTTCTTGGTGGGTCCCCACGCGAGCTACATCACCGGGCAGGTCCTTCCCGTCGATGGGGGCCAGTGGCTCGGACGCGGTGTGATGGATTTCTTCGACGAGGGGGCACACGGAAATGCCTCCTCGGCGCCCCCAAGTCGATCGCCCGACTGAACGGCGATCCTCGTGAGGCACTCCGTGCCGGCGCCCGGACCGGCTCCGAGGCTTTCGGCGACCCAACCCTCACATGGCCGGGACGTCACGCTCGACGAGGAAGCGGTGGAGCACGTCGACGTACTGCGCCGGTCGCGTCAGGTGCGGGAAATGCCCGGCGTCGGGCAGGCGTTGGAGATACACATTACGCAATCGGCGCGCGAGCGCAGCCGTCATCCGATGGAGGAACGGCGGGCTGTCCGCACCCTCGGTGAGGAGCACCGGGCTCATCGACTCGACCAGCCCCGTGAGGTCCGGCCGATCGGTCTCCGGGTCCGAGAACTCTTCGAGCCAGCGGGGTCCGTTCTCGATAAACGTCGCCCGGCTCTCGAGGGACATGCGGTCCCACGCGCCCGCGTCCCGAGCGAACGCCGTCACGAAGGACCGCGCCGCGGGCTCGACAGCCCCGATGCGCAGATCCCGTTGGAGCTCGAGCACTCCCGAACGCAACTCCGCGGCCCCGGTCGCCGTCGCCGGATCGTCCTCGAGGAACCCGAGACAGGGAGGCTCGTGCACGACCACGCTGCGGACGAGCTCGGGTCTCGCCCCGGCGAGATGGAAGGCAACACATCCTCCGTAGGAATGCGCGACGATGTGCGCGGGGTAGAGGTCCGTCGCGACCAGCAGGTTCGCAAGATCCTCCGCGTCATCCCGGACCGCGCGCGTCCGCAGCGGTCCCGTGCTCTCACCGTGCCCGCGACGGTCGTAGGCGAGGACGCGAAGCGATGCGCCGAGCCCCGGCGCCACGCGGTCCCAGGTCCGGTGAT
>JAKAPG010000241.1 GCA_021823085.1 Thermoplasmata archaeon
GATCTGGCCATCCTCGCCCGGGCCGCCCGGGAGTTCGCCGAGGGCCGGCTCGGGGAGGCGGCGCGGCGGCTCCGGCCGCTCGCGGCGGCGCGCGGCGCCGCCGGTGCCGGTCCGGCCGCCGTTACAGCGTCTTCTCGAACAGCTCCACGTCCTCGCCCCAGAAATGGCGGTGGAGCGTCCCCGCCTTCGTGAAGCCGGAGGCGGCGAGGAGCGCCATGGCGTCCTGGAAGCGGGCGAGCACCTCGACGTAGAGGGAGCGGGTCTGGGCGTGCTGGGCCCAGCCGGTGGCGGCGGCGAGGAGCGCGGTGCCGATGCCGTGGCGCCGGTGCTCGACGTCGACGGCGAGGTTGAGGAGGTGGCAGGAGCCCGCGTGGATGGCGCATCCGACGACGCCGATGAGCTTCTGGTCCCGCTTCGCGGAGAAGTACGTGACCCCCTCCATGCCGCTCGTGAACTCGAGCGGCGTCGGCTGCCAGGCGCGCTGCACCTCGGGCGGCAGGCCGACCAGGTACGGATCCCACACCTTCCGGAAGAGGTTCACGATGTCCCCCACATCCTCGTGGGTGAGCCGTTCGATGACGAGCGGCTTGACCGCCTTCGCCTCCGCCGGGGCGCGGGCGGTGGCGGTCTCGTTCGCCGGGCGGTCGCTCTTCGGTTTCTCTGTCTTCTCGGCGGCGTTCTCGGTGGCCACGGTTCGGGTACCCCCCGGTAGGAAGGCAACCATGGCGCTCCCGTGTCTTGAACGTTGCTCTGCCGGCGGCTTTGAATCGGAACCTCCCGTAAACCCCCCGTTCTGATTCACGCCGCCGAGTGCTGATTCACGAAGGACGGGGCGATTCCGTTCTCGAACACCTCGCGGACCAGGACCGTCAGGTTGTAGCCGATGAGCTTGGCCAGAATCTTGTTGACCTGGGCGATCGAGGTCCGGGACCGGAGATGCTCCCCGAACTCCCCCTTGATGGCGCTGAACGCACTCTCCACGTTGGACCGCTTGTGGTGCGCGGCCAGGAACTCCTCCCGATGGGCTGCTAAGAACCTTCCGCCCAAACTCTGAGTCGGTCGGTCGCAGGATCCGCTCCGAGACGGGGAGGCTACGACACATCTCGGATCCGCCTCGGATTCAGGTCCCTTCGGATCCCCCCTCCTTCAGGGTCTTCCTCCCCGGACCGCCCTACCGGGTTCGCGCTCGCAGCCTGCTATCGGCGCCCGAAGCGCACTTGGACGGCTGCGGCCGCGAACTCCCGGGTCGCCTCCCGCACACTTGGAATGGCGGCCGCCTCATGGCGCCGCGAGCCCTCCTTGGCGGCTCGACGACCTAGTGGACTGCTACAGTATTGGGCGACATTATATGTGCCCCTTCGCTTATGGAGATGCTTGCGGGTCGCTCCCCCGGTCGAACTCTCTCCCGTAGAACGTGCCCAACTCGAAACCTGGTCGCGGGGCCGCTCCACCCCGCAGCGCCTCGTCCTCCGCGCCCAGATCGTCCTCCGCGCCGCCGAAGGGAAGGAGAACCAGCAGATCGCCGACCAACTCGAGACGCGTCCCAACACGGTCGGACTCTGGAGGCGGCGCTTCCTCCTGCTCCGTCTCGAGGGGATCGAGAAGGACGCCCCGCGTCCGGGGCGCACCCCCCGACTTCCCCCCGCGGTGGTCGCGCGCATCGTGGATCGGACCCTCCACAGCAAGCCTCGCGGTCGGACCCACTGGTCGACCCGGGTCATGGCGAAAGAGATTGGAGTGGACCCGGTCACCGTGCACCGGGTCTGGCGGCGATACGGACTCAAGCCCCATCTCGAGCAGTCGTTCCAGTTGAGCCGGGATCGACGGTTCGAGGAGAAGGTCGTCGATGTGGTGGGCCTCTACCAGAACCCGCCGGAGAAGGCCATCATTTTCAGCGTGGACGAGAAGCCCCAGACGCAAGCACTCGAGCGGACCCAGGCGATCCTTCCGATGGGGAAGAACTGGCCCGAGGGGCGCCCGCACGACTACCGACGGAACGGCATCATCGACCTCTTCGCCGCCCTCAATATCCTCGATGGTCAGGTGGTGACGGGGTACTATCCTCAGCACACGCAGAAGGAGTTCCTCGCGTTCATGAACGTCTTGGTCCGAAGGGTTCCGTCCGATCTTCAAGTCCATGTGGTGCTCGACAATTTGAGCGTTCCCAAGGGAGAGAAGGTACAGCGGTGGCTCCGCCGTCACCCGAGATTCGTCTTCCACTTCGTTCCGACGAGGTCGTCGTGGATGAACATGGTCGAAGGTTGGTTGGGTCACCTCCAACAGCAAGCGCTCACCCGAGGGAGCTTCCACAGCGTGCCCGAGCTCGTCCAGGCGATTGACGAGTACGCGAGGGTCTCGAACGGCACCGCCCACCCGTGGATCTGGACGCAGAGCGCGGAGGAGATCCTACGAAAAGTGAGGAAGGTCCGACAACGGCTCGGGTGGGATCCCATCGGCAGAACTCCGCCCAACGGGATAATATCGCATCCGTCAGCAACACCCCACTCCTCTGAAAGAGGAACCGCCCGTTGATGCCTCGTCATCCGGACGCTCCCGATAAGATTGGGGCCGTCCGCGGCGCCGGGCCCCGGTATCGTGCCTCCACATCTCGTGTCGGCAGTTCGCGAGCCTTCGACCG
>JAKAPG010000026.1 GCA_021823085.1 Thermoplasmata archaeon
TGGAGGCTCCGGCGAGCTCGACGCCGCCGTCCGCGAGCGCCATCTCCGCCAGGTGCAGATGGGCATCGATCAGCCCGGGGACGAGGAGATCCCCGTGCAGGTCGTGGACTTCGGTCCCGACCGGCCGGACCCTGCCGACCGCGTCGTCCGACCCGACCGCCATGAACCAATCTCCTTCGACCAGCGCCGCTTCGGCGTATCCGGAGCCGGTGAAGATCCGGCCTCCGCGAAAGAGGTGGGCCTCGGTCATTGTTGGACGCCGGTCCCCAGGCCGCGGGACCCTTGAGCCCGCGCCCGCTTCCGAACGGACAGGTCTAGACGTCGAGGTACGCGTAGAACTCGTACGGGTGCGGCCGCAGGTTCAGCTGGAGCTGTTCGTTCCGTTTGAGCTCGACGTACGTCTCGATCAGCGACGGGGCGAACGCCGGCTTCAGGAACTCATGATCGGACTGGAAGCAGTCGAGCGCCTCCCCGAGCGCCCCGGGCAACTCACGGACCCCGAGCTCACGGCGCTTCGCCGGAGTGAGCTTGTAGATGTCCTGATCGACCGGGGCAGGAGGCTCCATCTTCTTCTTGATGCCGTCGAGGCCCGCGAGCGCGAGGGCAGCTTCGGTGAGATAGATGTTGGCGGCCGAGTCGGGCGTTCGGTACTCGACGCGCTTCGCCTTGGGGTGCCCGCGCTGGTAGGCGGGGATCCGAACGTTCGCCGATCGGTTGCCACGGCTCCACGCGATGAACACGGGCGCCTCGTATCCGGGGACCAATCGCCGGTAGGAGTTCGTGATCGGGTTCGTGATTGCGCAGAGGGAACGCGCGTGCTCGAGGAGTCCGCCGACGTAATATCGACAGGTCTGGCTCACTTCGGCGTAGGCATCGTTCGCGTCGTAGAAGGCGTTCGAGTCCTTCTGCCAGAGCGACTGGTTGGTGTGCATCCCGATACCGTTGTCCCCGTAGACGGGCTTCGGCATGAGGACCCCGATCTTCCCGTGCCGTCGGGCCACGTTCTTGATCACGTACCGGACATCCTGGATGTGATCGGCCGTCGGGACCAGCTCGTCGAAGCGGACGTTGAGCTCTCCCTGGCCCGCAGTCGAGACCTCGTGGTGGTGGGCGTCCATCACGATGTGGAAGTCGTCGGTGAGGATGTTCGCCATCTCGGCCCTCAGGCCGATGTCGGTGTCGTGGGGGCTCGAACGGTGGTATCCTTCTTTGAACCGGATCGGCGACTGGAGGGTCCCGGCCTGCCACGGGGCCTCGCCGTGGTTGATCAGGTACCCGGACCCGCTCCAGGCATCCCGAACCGCCTGCATGGAGGGGATGAGTTCGACGGAGTCGAAGACGAAGAACTCGATCTCGGGGCCCCAGTAGGACTTGTCATACCCGGCGCTCGCCAGGACTTCCTCGGTCTTGCGGGCCACGAAGCGTGGATCGTGGGCGTAGCCCTCTTTCGTGCCGCCGATCCGAACGTCACAGATGAAACGGACCGTACCACCCGATGCGGGGTTCCACGGGATGCGGGCGAGCGTGCGCGGATCGGGAACGAGCAGCATGTCGGAGTCGTAGATTTCGCGGAAGCCACGAACGGACGAGCCGTCGAGCTTGGGAACTCCCGACGCGAAGGACTCCGCGTCGATCGTGTGGAGCGGGACGTCAACCTGGTTGAAACCGCCGAGGACGTCGGTGTAGAACAGCTCGACCCAACGGACCCCTTCGGTCCGCAGTCCGTCCAGCATCTTCTGTGCATCCGCACGCCGTACCTCGCCCTTGTTCGACGGTGTCAACGACCGCGCCCCCGGGGTAGGGACCGTGCCGATGTACTTCAGCGCACGGTCTTCGGAATTGGATGTTCGTCCAGTTTACAAATCGATGGAATTATCTTCTACTTGTTGATGGCTCAGCTATGGGACGATTGTCCACGCTCGACGACCTCGATCGGTCCATCCTCGAGGAGCTGAACATTGACGCCCGTCGCAGTCACCGGGAGATCGCGCACCGGCTGAAGGTCTCGCCGACGACCGTCAGTGCGCGCGTCGACCGCCTTGAACGGCAGGGAGTGATCCGGGGGTACGTTCCGATCCTCGATGACGAGCAGCTTGGCTGGGACCTTTGGGCCACGATCGGCATCCGAATCTCGAAGGGCCGGTTACGAGAGGTCGAGGAACTGCTCTCCCGCGACCCGCACGCGTACGCCATCTACGATCTCACGGGCGAGTACGACGCTCTTTTGATCGGGCGATTTCGCGACCGCCGAGATCTGGACCGGTTCGTCAAGCACGCGCTCCAGAACCCGCACGTTGAGCGGACGAACACCCAGGTCGTCCTGAACCGTGTCAAGGAGGATCGACGCGTCCCGGTCTCGCTCCGCAGCTTTCCCCGGGCCGATCTCCCTCCTCCCCGGACGCCGGGGACGACCCCCGCCACGGCCTAATATGGCTGGGCTCCCTCGTCGGATCCGAGGATGGGGACAATGGACTGGGGGCTAGAGAACCGGATCCGCCGGATGTTCCCGGTGGCCAGCGGCAACTCCGTGATGCTCGCGGTCGACCACGGCTACTTCATGGGGCCGACGCGACGCCTGGAGAACGCGAAAGCGACCATCGCGCCCCTCCTGCCGTACGCCGACGCGCTCGCGCTGACCCGGGGCATTCTCCGCTCGAGCGTGCCCCCTTCTGCGACGACCCCGGTTGTGCTCCGCGTCTCGGGAGGGGCGACGATCTTGAAGGAGGATCTTTCTCACGAGGAGGTAACGACCGGCATCCGCGATGCGCTCCGTCTCAACGTGAGCGCGGTCGCCCTCAGCGTCTTCGTGGGATCGCCCCACGAGCACGAGTCGCTCGTCCATCTCTCCAAGCTGGTCGACGACGGGGAAGAGTTCGGAATGCCGGTCCTTGCGATCACGGCCGTCGGCAAGGAGCTCGAGAAGCGCGATGCCCGCTATCTCGCGCTCGCCTGCCGCGTCTCGGCCGAGCTGGGCGCGCATCTCGTGAAGACGTACTACTGCGACAATTTCGAGAAGGTCGTCGAGGGCTGCCCGGTGCCGATCGTGGTGGCGGGCGGTCCGAAGCTCGACAGCGAGAAGGCGGCGATGGAGCTTGCCCATGATGCGATCGCCGCCGGCGCGCACGGTATCGACATGGGCCGGAACATCTGGCAGTCCGACCATCCGGTCGCGATGCTGCGGTCGCTGCGCGCGATCGTGCACGAGCGCGCCACGGTGAAGGAGGCGCTTGCCGTTCATGACGAGGCTGTACGGCGAGCGGAGGCCCTCCCGGCGATCTCTCCGTCTCGTAGGGCATAGGCCGGACGCCGGTCGTTTGCCCCCCGGGCACAGCCCTCATAAACCGGGGGCCGGTGGCACCGCTCGCGCGGGGATTGCCAAGCCTGGTCAAAGGCGCCAGATTCAGGGTCTGGTCTCGTAGGAGTTCGTGGGTTCAAATCCCTCTCCCCGCACCTGAATTCTGGGCATGGTTCCTCTCTCGCTGGGAACCGGGACGGAAAGCGGTCCTCGCGTCGGTGCTTCGGTCACTCGCTCCGGATGCCGCTTTGTTTGCTCAGCGGCCTTTGAACCAAGGAACTGAAGCGAAACCGTCAAGGGTCGCATCCCCGATAGGGGCGTCCGTCATCGTGACGAACGCCGACGGGAGCCGGGGATGCGCGACGGGCGAAGCGCTCGCCCCGCTCGGTTCCGTCTTTCCGTCGGATGACCGGCTGTCCCGCTAACATGGGACCCCACCCGCGTTCGCGATGGAGCGCGGAGGATTGACCCTCAGGTCGATCTCGATTCACCTTCCTCGCCTACGAAAGAAACTCGGTGCCGCCGGGGAAGGGGATCCCTCAGGCAGCGCAAGCGAGGTTGCAGGCGGGCCAATTTGTGCAGGTCCGCGTTGGTGAGTCGCAGATCGCGCGCCCCCATATCGCCGTACGGCGTCCGGTTGCGGTAGCGCACGAGGCCGAGCAGGGCTCCGAGAGCCCGATTTTCCCACGGGTTCTCAGGACCGAACACGTCTCGCGCATGAATTGATGGGTCTACGGCCGGGAGTGGCGGCTTGAGGACCCCGGTGCAGATCGTGCTGGTCCCGTAGACCCGCCATCGGTCCGAGGACTCCAGAATGTGCCCCCAGCCCATCCAGGCAGGCGGGCCTCGATGGCTCGCGAGAAAGAGCACCGGTTGCCCGGGCTCCTTTCCCGCCGATCGTGCGTCCTCCCAGAGGTAGTGGGCGCCGACCCGCAGCCAAAGACCGACGGGCACGTCGTCCTCGGCCCGGATCACCCATCCTGCGATCCGGTCCGGAGGAAACGCAAGATCCCAACCGAAGACCGACGAGCCGTTCACGCCCCATCAGGTTCTCCCGGGATTTCACGTGGTGCTACGCTGAGAACGGTTCACCGGGCCGAGCGGTTGATATCAGGGTTCTGAACGGCGAATCTCTGCGTCGGGAACGCCGGCTGCATCCGCCTGCCCCTCCCTTCGCGATTACACGGGAGTGAACCATCGGCAGGGTCATCCTCGCGACCCCCCCAAGACAGGTGGGGTTGTTGGGGGCAGTGGGAGGGGTAAAGCTCACAGTGGGAGCGGTCGTCGCACGGCCCCGTAGGAGGTGGGCGAAGAGGATGCGGTATGGCCGGAAGGGGGCCTGCTCCGGCCAACCTTCCCAACTTTATCACCAAACTCACGTTCATGTGGAACACGAGGATGTCGGGCCCCGGGATGGCCCTTGGCGAGTCATGGTCCATAGCAGAGGTTCGATACCCGGCGAACCCCCCTCCGATCCGGCGCTCGGTGGACGTCACCCGCGCAACCTCGCAGACCTTCGGAGATGGGCGTTACGCGATCGCGAGGAACACCGAGGTTTCGTAGGGACTCGGCCACCCCTGCCCGTCGCGGCACCGCCGAGTGGAAAGCGGTCGCTTTGTACTAGGGAGCGGGTCATTGTTGTATGGTACTCACGAAACGAGCGGCCGTGGCGCCGGACGGAGCGTTCTGCTTCGGGTGCAACCGAGGCTTCGATCAGGGGAGCCCCGCCGTCGCCTTCGTGACGGATCTCGTCCCGGAGACCGACCGGGCCGAAGTGGGCGGGCTCTACTTCCATCCGGGCCACCTGATCCGTTACGCGCACCGTCGGAACTGGACCGACCTCGCGAACTACATCGAGGCGAACGGGGCATCGAAGTTCTGAACGGGACCGGCCCGCTCGGGCCCTTCTCCGGGGACCCATCCCTTGAGTGGGGCGCCGCAGGCGGGGCAGTACCGGTCGTCGGCCGAACCCGCTTGACCATACCGAGGACAGCGGATCAAAGACCGTGTCGGAATCCTATAGAGGGATGCGCCGGAAGGGAGCCCCGCACCGGAAGAACGCGGCGAGGCCGGCTCGCCCTGCGCGCCACCCCCGAGCCGAGACCGATCGAAAGACGGGTCTCGCGCCGACGACGCCCTTCCGGGGCGAGGGGCCGCGCCCTCCTCCTGCCCTTGCGAACTCGCGGAGGGCGGGGCCCGCACCGAGGACCGAGGGAGGGAGGTGGGCCTCTTCACCGGATGGGCCGCTGCGGGCTACGGACCCGGCTCGGAGACGCGGACCGGGGCGCCTTCGCTCTCGTTGTTGATCTGCGACCTTGGGGGCGCGTCCCCCGGCGCGTAGAACAGGAAAACGCCTACCGTGAACGCGACCGCGGAGAAGAGGATGCACAGGAATGTCGCGTCGAGGAACCCCGGGATGACGAGCCCGGCGGAGAGCGGGAGCGTCGCGACGATCGCAGCGGAGAGCCCTCGAGAGATGTTGAACGCCGCGATCGAGTGGTCGGAACGCCTCTCCTTGGGATCGTTCGAGAAGTAGTCCGACAGGAGCGGGGTGGCGGCGTATCGGATCGCGAGGATCACGAACACCGCAGCGACCGCTACCCCGATGATGAGCGGCGTGACGCTGCCGAACTCGAAGAGAAGGCCGATCGACACGAAGAAGAAGGCCCCGGCGAAGAACGAGACCTCCCGCTGCACCTGCCGGATGTGCCGGACGTCCACGTCCGTCACCGATAAGCGAAGGAAACGACGGAACCGGTACCAGGACCAGCTGGATGTCTCCCACGGTCGCTCGAGCCGGGCGAGCGGATCGAAGTGAAGGTGGCGGCGATTGCCGATCAGCAGGCCAAAAACGAAGATCGTGATGGCCGCGCTCATGCCGACGTAGTCGGCGATCGCGTACGTGGCGATCACCATCGTGATCGTGAGGGTCCAGGAATAGGTCCGGGCGATCGAGCCCAGGCGGTCGAGCACCCAGAGCCATACGATCGCCGCCGCGCCGCCGACGGCGATCGAGCCCACGATGGTGAGCGTGAGTTCCCCGGCGATGTGCACGGTCGAGAAGTCTCCCGACACGAGCAGTTCCAGGATGATGAGAGGCGGAACCAACTCCAGGAGGTCGCTGACGACGGATTCGAACAACAGCGTCGTGCCCAGCGTTTCGGGCATCCGGGCGACGCGCACCAGCACCGGCACCGATACGCTGCTGGGTCCGGAGAGCCCGAAGCCAAAAATGAAGGCGATGGGAAGGCTCCAGCCGAACGTCGACCAGGCGAGCAGGGCGAGCGCGACCGCGGTCGAGGTCTGGACGAGGAACAGGAACACGAGCGCCCGGCCGAGGACACGGTAGAGCCGGTCGAACTGGATGTCGAGTCCTACGTGGAAGAGGATGAACGCAATGGTCAGGGCGCTGAGAAAGGGGAGGAGGGTGTTCAACAACGGGATCGTGCCCGCCGGTAGAACGTGGAAGTAGAGCAGGGCGATCCCGACGAGCATCAGCGGAAGTATGCTGGTCACGCGAAGCCGGTCGAACAGCGCATCGAGGACGAATCCGAGAACTGCCAGGCCTGCGATGAGGAGGAAGACGAGGTCCGGCGAGATCATGCCCGCGGACCGAACGACCTATCGTAGAAAAATCGTGGCGATAGGGCCGTCTACGGTCGGAACGAGGCCGGGATTGCGAATCGCGTGAGGATGGGAGGTGCATGCGGCTTCGGATGAACCGCGCTCACGGTGGGCGCGAAACTGTCGCCGAGTCCGTCACGGTCATCGATCTCTCTTCCTTCGAGAGTGCCCGGGCCATCGCCGCAAGAAGATCCATGCGGCCGCGACGGTCGCGACGAACGCGAAGGCCAGGAGCCAAAGGACCGCGCTCGCGTACCACGGTACATTCGGGGTTCCCGGGATCGTGTACAACCCGGCGCCGAGGCTCCGCAGGGTGATCGCGGAGGAACCGGTGAGGCTGTAGTTCAGCGACGGGAGGGGGAGCTGGAACGGCTGGGGGAACAGCGGGGCGAGATCGACCCCGGAGGGGGGAGGGAACGGGATCGAGCGGGGCACCGGGAACCCGCGGGTGGCTGATAGCGGAAACGGAGCCCGAGGAGACTGGGCGAAGTCGAACAGGTCGAGCGGAAGGTTCGAGTCGGCGACGAACCCGTTCAGCGCCGGAAGGCCCCAGTTGTAGTCGAGGAAGGCGATCCAAGAGGCGTGGTTCAGGACGGTGTGAGAGACGTAGTCCTCCTTGGAGTAGGGAGAGATGACGATCAGTGGAACCCGTTCGCCGAGGACCCCGCCGTCGAGGTACGGGGGCGCGACGTGATCGTAGTACTCCCCGCCCTCGTCGTAGGTCACCACGATGGCCGTCGAGTTCCAGTCCTTACCGGTCATGACCTCGTTGACCATGTAGAGCATCCACATCTCGCCGGCGAGAACGCTCCCCGGCGGATGCTGGCTGTAGGTGGTCGCAGGTAGGCCGCCAAAGAGCGGGAGGACCCAGGAGAGCGTGGGAAGCGTCCCGTTCTGGGACTCGCTCTCGAACTGGGCGTACGACTGTACCGACGGCGAGTTGGAGGGTAGGTCGGAGAGGTACCCCAGGATGCCCGTGCCACCCGAGGGATCGTCGAGGTAGTATCCCGACGTGAGGCCGTAGTGAGCGAGTTCGGCGAAGATCGTTCGATCGTACGGCACGAAGGGCGGGGGACCGTAGTCGTTCGTGACGGGAGAGTACCCCGCGATGGCGATGAGCCGGTTGGGATTGGTCTCGGTGAGTGCGCTCGCGAAGTAGTTGTCGCCCAGCGCGTACTCCTGGGCGAGGACCCATTCGGGAGCCATCTGGTGGATCGAGTAGGTGTTCAGTGCCGCGACGCCGGAGCCCCCTGGCAGCAACCAACCGTTCATCCCGCCCCGGTTCCAGTCGACGTGGCTCGGGGCGTATCCCTCGACCGGGTCCGCCGTGTAGAAGGTTCCGTTGGGCACGACCTGGATCCGATCCGTAGGACACGGTCGTCCCTGCGGGTAGAGCCCGGGACACGTGAACTCTGGGGAAGCGTTGCCAAGGTTGTTCGGAATCGTGACGTGGGGAGCCAAGGTCCCGTTCTCCAGGGCCGGATACAGACCGAAGGCGACGTCAAAGGCGTTGTTCTCCATCATCAAAATCACCACGTGCTGGATCGGAGTTCGGTTCACGGAGGGCTGGAGGGGGCCGCTGGCACCGCTGCGGAGGCCGTTCGGGATGGCGGTACCGAAAGCCCCGCTGGGAACGAGCAGGAGGGCGATGATTGCGACTCCCACGACGTAGAGGGCGCGAACGTGGGCAGGCGACCGGGTTCCTCGAAACGGACCGGGCCCGGTGTCGCGGGAACGTGCGGCGTTCCGTCGGGGTCGCATCGATCGAGAACAGACGCGACCTCTCTTAATCGCACGTCGCCTACCAACATCGTCAACGGAGTCCCAGACTCGAACAACGTGGCGGGGGTCCGGGTCCGCGCGAGTTCCAACGCAGGTTTCGCTGTTGCGCGGACGTTCGGTTGCAAGGCGGCCGAAATCGACGTCCCCGCCCCCGGTCGATTGCGGGAAGTCCCCGACGGATTCCGCGTTCGGCAAGGGCGACGTTGTACCGTGCTGTCCACCGATCGATGGGGGCCCAGCGTCGGTTCCCTTGCACGGGGGTTGGCGGGCGAAACGTCCCACCGCCGATGGGAGATCGGAGGCGAGAGCCCGGAGCTTGCGTGAAACCCCCGGAAGGAGGGGGAAGCGACCCGAGGCTCGGCGGGGGTACCCGCGGTTGTTCGACGGGTTCCAGTCTACGACGACGGACTGAGCAAAGTCGCCGAGCTCGGAGTTCATGAAGCTCACGCTTGCAGCTCGGTCCGGGCCGCTCGGGCCGGTTCCCGCAGGGGTCGCCGATACGCCGGCCGTGCCCTCGTAGAGTGGGGCCAGCCCCGCCGCTACGCAAGATCGGCCCGTCCGTTCCTCCTCCGCAGCATTGGGGACCGGCTCCACATCCCTTGGCGTCGGGCATGCGAAAGTGGGGTTTTGTTCCGGAACCGATCGATTCCCTCCGACCCCGGAAGTCTACGACTTACGAGGAATCCGTCGCGCTACCGGAGGCTCTACCTCGCCGGAATCGCTTCCGAGCCGAGCGGAACCAAGTGTGGCGGATGCGGTAAAAGAGAGGGGGGGGCGGTTCATGGTTGTCGGACGGGGAGGGGGCGGGCACGCCAGCCGGCACGGCGTCGGCGGTCGGCAGGCTCGCTCCGGATGGCGAGGGCTCTCCGAAGAGTCCCGTCCCTCGAACGCCGGTGACCACGAGCAATACCCGGAGGCTGGGATCGCCGCCGGCCGGCGGATGGCCATCGATCGAGCAACCCCAGATGATGCGGGCCCCGTGCGAGATCTTCGCTGCGACCAGCGCTGCGACCCGCTCGGCCTCCGAGACCGTCATCGTCGGGTCCCCGATCACATGGACCAGCGCACCGGTCGCTTGGGCGACGTCGACCGTACCCAAGAGCGGAGAGGTCAACGCCGAGGTAACGGCGTCCATCGCCCGGTCCTCCCCGGGACCGCTCTGGCCGAGACCGATGAGCGCGACGCCGCCATGGCGCATGATCGTGAGGAGGTCGGCGAAGTCGAGATTCACGAGCCCGGGCTTCGTGATGGTCTCGGTGATGCCTTTGATCGCGCCCGTGAGCAGCCCATCGGCCGAGCGGAAGGCATCCATTAACGCCATCCGGGGGGCGAGCGCGAGGAGACGGTCGTTCTCGACGACCACGGTGGTATCGCAGATACGCCGGAGCTGCGCGAGGCCCTCGAGCGCGGCCTCCCGACGGAGAATCCCTTCGCTCGAGAACGGTAGCGTAACGACGCCGAGAGTGAGCGCGCCGCCCTCCTTCGCGACGCGCGCGACCAGGGGCGCGCTCCCGGTTCCGGTGCCGCCCCCGAGCCCGGCGGTGATGAACGCGATCTGGGCTCCGGCGAGGAACTGACGGATCTCCGCCTCGCTCTCCTGAGCTGCGGCGAGACCGATTTCGGGGCGAGCCCCGGCGCCACGGCCCTTCGTCACCTCGCGTCCGAGGAGGATCTTCCGTTGGGCCCGAATCCGTGCCAAGTGCGGGGCGTCGGTGTTGGCCGCGCAGAGATCGGCCCCCCCAACTCCTTCCTCGACACAGCGGTCGATCGTGTTCGAGCCTCCGCCTCCGCACCCCACGACGGCGATCCGCACCTTGGTCGCCGCCGCCAATTGGGCGATGTCCTCATCATCCGGGCAGCTGGGGGGATAGGGTGAGGCGGAAGGCCGACCTTCCGGGGAACGCCCGGAGGCAGCGACGTCGGCGAAGTTCCTTGCCGGTGTCGGCGTCCGAAATGCCGGTGGCGCCGGGACCGTTGCTGGGGCGGTATCGTCGGATCGCGCGGGCTCGTCGCTCGGCGGACGATCCTCGATCCCCATCGATGGGACTTCGGATCCCAAAGTCGGCTCCGATACGGAGGATCTCTCGGAGGGGATTGTGATGGGAGCGGCGGACGGGGCCGCACTGGGTAGAGCGTCCCGGGCGGGGCTGGCGGTCTCGAGCGGGGTCGATGGGGTCTCTTTCGATCGCGTCTCCTCGAAGTTGGCGTCGACACCCCGGGGCTCAAGGTCCGTTGGGACGGAGGGTTCGCGCGGTATCTCGTCCGACTTCACCGAGCCCGGGGACTCGACTCTCTCGGGGGTCGAGGGAATACCCGCGGGAAGGTTGTCCGTGCCGTTCGTGAGCGGGGGTTGTAGCCCGAGTTCACGGGAGCGGCGACCCCGTGGCGCGCGTTTCGGAGCGGGCACCCGGTCCTTCGACTTCGATGAAGAGGGCAACTTGCGCAAGCGCTCGACGGGGACCTCGGGCGCACGTGAGGAACGGGTTCGTCGTCGACGGGCGGACCTAGACGTGGGATGCGCTCGAATCGACCGGGGCCGCCGCGTGAGGCGATTGGGAGAAGAGCGGTTCGAGCGCGGCATCCATACGAGAGTGCGCAGGCGACCGTGTATGAACTTTGGTTTCCACGTGCACGAGGGGGTGGATGGAGGGGGTTTCCGTTTGCAAATGTCGGGTCTTGGAGCCGTGCCGAACGATCGCTCCCTCGCTAGGCGGGGCCGTGCAGGGGATGGTGTTCGCAAGGGGTGAGGTTGAGGATCGCCCGCTCGACCACCTCGCTGAGCGCCGGATGGATGTGCATCCCGTCCAGGATGGGTCGAACGTTGCGCCCCGGGGTGTAGAGCAGGTTCACGATCTCCTGCAGCAATATCGACGCTTGGGGCCCGACGATGTGCGCGCCGAGAATCTCTAGGCCCGCCGAGCGCACGACGACCTTGACGAGGCCCTCGGTGACTCCGAGCGCGTCGCCCTTGGCGGTGTCTTTGAACTCCCATCGACCGATCCGGAGGGCCTCGGAGCCGTATCGATCGACCGCCTCGGCCTCGGTCAGTCCGACCGAGGCGACCTCGGGCTCCGTGAACACCGCGTGCGGGACCGCACGGTAGTCGACCGCGATCCGTTGGCCGCGAGCGATCGCGCTGTGGATGACTTTCGCATCGTAGTTGGCCTTGTGCTTGAATGGGTACACCCCCGTTGCGTCGCCCAAGGCCCAGACCCCCGGTTGGGTCGTCTCGAGGTACTCATTCACCTCGATCCAGCCGGACGCGTTGACCTCGACTCCGCCTCGCTCCGGGTGGAGGAGCCGGCTCGTGGGTCCCCGGCCGATCGCGACCAGGATCTCGTCTGCCTCGACTCGCTCCTCCCCGCCGCGGGGGCCTGCAGGGAGATGGACGAATTTGGTACCCTGCGCGCCCCGCTCCACGCGATCGGGCGCTCGACCGAGAATGAATCGCACGCGCCGCCCCAAGTCCCGCGTCACGAGCTCGGAGATCTCCGGATCCTCTTGCGGCAGGAATCGCGGGTTTCGACCGATAATCGTCGTTTGAGATCCCATCGCGGAGAAGAAGTGCGCGAACTCCGCGGCAATGTAGCCGCCGCCGAGGATCGCGAGCCGGGAGGGTCGCTCCTCGAGGTCGAAGACCGTGTCGCTGGTGAGGAAACCGGCCTCCGTGAGCCCGGGGATGGGCGGAATCACCGGTGCCGAACCGAGGCCGAGGAGGATCTTCCGGGAGCGAAGCGTATCGCCGGTCGTCGTTCGCAGAACGTACGGCTCTACGAACTCGGCCGTGGTTCGATAGTAGTCGACGTTTGTGGCGTGCTTGTAGGCCTCTTCGATGGAGCGAATCTCGGGATCGATGTGCTGACGGAGGCGGTCCATGACCGCCTTGAAGTCCAGAT
>JAKAPG010000242.1 GCA_021823085.1 Thermoplasmata archaeon
TCGCGGTCCTCAACGCCTTCCGCCGGACCCCCCGGTTCCATGTCTTCGCCCCCTGGGAACACGCGGACGGTACGCCCCAGGTGATGGAGTACGCCCGGGACCGGGGGATCGGGTTCAACGACATGATGGAGAACGTCGTCTGGGAAGCCGGAGTGCGTCTCGAGGAGCGGGACCTCTACTTCTTCCAGGCGATCCACCAGGAGTCGATCGTCGTCCCCGAGAACATCGACGCGATCCGCGCGATGTTCGACCTCGCGCCCGATGCGAAGAGCTCGATCGCGACCACCGACCGAGCCCTCGGGCTGGCCGTTCACTGAGCGGAGCGCCGACGCCCCCGGAACGATGACGACTGAGCCCGACGGCGCACCAGAGTTCCGGCTCACTATAGCGGATGCGTCGGACCTGCTCGCCCGCTTCGATCGGGAGATGCGCCGTTCCCCTCCTCCCGAGCCGAACATCGAGGTCGAGGAAACCGGCGGCGTGGTGCGCCGGCGCGGACCCCGCGGCGGGACGATACTGTTCACGGCGTCCAGCTCGCCGACGGTCGTCGAGGAACAGACCGCGTTCTTCCGCCCGCTCGGTCTCGAGGTGGAGTGGAAGGTCTACGGCCACGACCGCACGGCCCCTCCTCCCGCCCTTCTCGCGGCAGCGGGCTACCTTCCCGCGGTCGAGGAGACGCTCCTGGTGGCGGACCTCTCGAGACCGCTCTCCTGGGGCCCGCGTGCGGCCGGAGTCGAGGTTCGAAGGGTCCGGGATCGCGAGGAGCTCGATCGGGCCGGGGCGGTCAGCCGGGCCGCCTTCGGGGAAGAGGATGGACGGGGGCTCGAAGAGTACGCCGCCCGCCTCGCCGACCCCGGGGTGGCCCTCTTCCTCGCGTACGTCGATGGGGTCCCGGCGGCGCTCGGACGGCTCGACACCCCGGCCGACCGATCGTTCGCGAGCCTCTGGGGTGGAGGGACCACCCCCCCGTACCGGCATCGCGGCGTCTATCGCGAGCTCGTTAGGGTCCGGGCCGACGAGGCCCGTGCCCGGGGGTATCCCTTCCTGTACGTCGAGGCGCGCGACACCAGCCGTCCGATCCTCGAACGGCTGGGTTTCCGCGCGATGGGGTCGATCACGGAGTGGCTCTGGCGGCCCACCGGGACCGCCGGGGAGAACCCTCAGGGTCGGCCCGGTGCGCCTCCCTCCCCGGGTGCCGGGCCCGCCGCTCCCCTGTGAGGCCGCTCCCCCGGGACAACGACGCCGGCGCGGGGTCAGCCGGACGGGCGCGATCCCCCCTGCCGGGTACTGTGCCAAGGATTGTTGATAGGGAGGGTCTCGCCGGGGTGGGGACAGCTACGAACCCACGGAGGCGGGACCCACGGAAGCAGAGGAGCTCGGACGGATAGACCTTACCAACCTGTTCCAGGAAGCGCGTGACCACGGCGCCCAGACGGCGGTCGCCCTGCTCTACCAGGAAGAAGAGCGATTGGTGGGGCTGTTGCGACCCGATCGACTCCCCGACGGTCGACCTCGGTATGTGCGCAACGGCCGCTACCGTCGGACCCTGGTGACCAAGCTCGGGAGGATCCTCTTCGAGGTCGGTCGGGTCTTCGACCGACTCCGCCGACGGACCTTCACGCCCCTCCTGATCGCCCTCGGCCTGCGTCGGCGGCGCTATGCCCTCGACCTCCGACTGGCGTGTGCCGAAGAGGCAGGTCGGACCACCTATGGGGAGGCCTCCGAGTCGATCCATCGGAGCCTCAGTTTGTGGGTGCCCCGGCGGACGATCTGGCATTTCGTGAAGGAGCTCAACCCCTTCATGGAGGCCGGACTGAGGAACGTCCCTCTCCTCGAGGTGGAGGGATGTCATGCCGCCGACGGGACCTTCGTGCGGGGGCTGAGGCGAGGCAGCCAGCACGAGGTCAATGTGGCGGTCCGCCAGCGCAGCTACGACCACAAGATCGAGGTGGTGGCGGTCCAGGTGGACCGCGCTCCCACCGAGGTGCTCGACCCCGCGGGGGTCGAGCGACTGGTCACCGATGACGCGCTGGCATACTCGGTCGACCTGGCTCGATGGCACCAACTGTGCCAGCTCCACTTCCTCCGTCGGGTGCGGGACCTGCTGACCGAGGAGCGGGATCTCCTCGAGATGGCCGAGCGGGAAGCCGTGCTCCGGGACCTCGGCGCGTTACTCGCGCATCTCCGGGCCTCGGTGGCGAAGCACCGGGTCGACGGGGACAAGGTGGCGATCACCTATCGGGTCGAGGCGACCCTCCGACAGTTCGGGGAGATCGCCACCGAGCTCGAGCACCGGGGACTCCGTCAGACCGCCCGGTATGTGCGGGAGCGGGGCCGGGCCACGGTGGTGTTCGCCGAGATGGCCGGGCACGGTGGATGGATGCCGGCGACCTCGAACGGGGTGGAACGGATCATGGGAATGGTCGCTGACCGATGCAAGAGGAAGTGGGCGCACTGGAACAGCGGACTGGAGAACCTCCTCCGACTGGTGCTCACACGGAAGACCCGACCGGCGGCCTACGCGTGGGCCACGCGAAGGTATTTGGCGGGAGGATCGATGGTCGAACCGCCCCTACCCGTCAGACCTCTCATCAACAATTCGTGACACAGCACTCCCTGCCGGCAGCGGCG
>JAKAPG010000243.1 GCA_021823085.1 Thermoplasmata archaeon
ACGATCACGGAGACGACGAGGACCAGCGCGTCGCGCGGCTCGCCGAAGATGAGGTAGAGGACCGCTGCGCCGAAGAGCAGCGCGATGAGCGGTTCGGTGAGGACCTCGAGCGCGATGGCGAGGCGGTTGCGTCCCGGTCCCCGAGGGAGCTCGTTCGGCCCCTCGTTCCGAAGTCGTTGGGCTGCCTCCGTGTCCGATAGCCCGGTCCTGAGGCTCGCCGGGATCACCGGACGGACTACCGGAGGATCCGGCATGTCCCATACCTGTCGGGGTCGCAGATGAGCCCTTCTCACGCGCCCGTCGAACCGTGGTCGGTGCCGCGGCGGTCCCTCGAGGCGAGCGTCGCCGGCCCCCGCGGGAAGTCACGGGAGGAATCGCTACAGAGGAACACGGCTGGGGAAGGTATATGGGGGGGTGTCGCGCGTAGCCGCTGCGTCCATGCCCCAGGTGGTCTGGGACCTCGCCGATCTTCCGGTCGGCGCCCACTGTCTCGGCCTCTACGCGAGTGGCGAGGAGGCCGTGCGTCAAGCGGTCCGGTTCCTAGCCGGAGGGCCGCCGGACGCGATGGCGTCGTACTGGGTGGAAAGCGCGGAGCGCGCGGACTACCTCAACGAGCGCCTCGCCTCCGTCGCGCCGAACCGTGTGGGCTGCGCGCGATCGCTCCCCGGGGGCCAGATCGAGCCGAGGGGTGGGCGTCTGCGACCGGTAGCCGAGATTGAGCGGTTCATCCGCGATTCTGCCGGGGGCGTGACCGGCGGCGCGGATACGCTCTCGGGTTACCTGGCCGACGGTCAGAGCGCGGCGCTCCGCGAGTACGAGGCGTGGTTCGATGCCCAGCCCCGCCCGGCTTCGCGCTTTCTCTGCCCGTACGACATTCGCGTCGCCCTTCCGAGCGACCCGGACCTGATCCGCGCGCTCGGGTCGCTCCACTCGCACGTCGCCCTTTCGGGATCCTCAGAGCCCGCGGTCCGGCTTTTCCAACTGAAGCTATTCGATCGGCCGGCCGCCCTGCCGGCGGCGGTGCGGCCGGCGTATGATTGGGCGTGTGAGCACATGCTGGTGACGCCCGCCGGCCCGGACGATCCGATCATTCTCACCCGGGCCGGGGAGTCGGTCGTCCACGAATGGACCGAACGCGTGCCGAGGCTATCGCGAGCGCCGACCCGCGATGGGCCCCGTCCCGTCGCGCGTCGAAGACGCGGCGCTCCGGCCGTCGAACAGCGCGAGGCGCGTCCGATCGCTAGTACCCAACGACCCCCGCAGGTCCGACAGGGTTCGTCCGACGACCCCTTCCAACCGCTGCGGAAGCGGCCCGCGTCGTTCTACCTTCATGGGATCTCCCGCACCGAAGTCAACCTCGTCGCGTACTACCTGGCTCGTTCGCTCGACCCTCGCTTCCACTGGATCGAGGTGACCCGTGCCACCCGGTCGCCTACTCCCCGGTATGCCGAGTGGCCGGATGCGGGGCGACGGCACTTCGTCTTTCGCGCCAAGGAGTTCACCCCGGAGCAACCCGTCTCGGACGGCAAGCTCGAGGATGTGATCGGTCCCAGCGAGTCGGCGGATACCGTGGCCCACCTCCGCGACTTCGTGCGGCTGCCGGATGTCGTCCAAGACATCCTCACCCGACCGGCCCTGGCCGCGGCCCCCCGGGTGGTGCTCCTTTCCAACACGGACCTCACCGAGCGTGACTATCCTCCCGAGCCGGGGGCCTTCCTTCCGTTCCTCCAGGCGATGGAGGCCGAAGGCGCCACGATCATCTGTTCCCGAACGGGCATCGATCGACCGAACCGGTTCGACTTCGACTTCGTGATCCGTATCGACATCGAGTCGGGGTCGGAGATCGCTACGGCGAACCTCCTCGTCGAGAAGGGCCGCCCCGGTACGCCGTTCGAGACCGGCACGCATCGAACCCTTCGCGACGACCCGGCATTCAGTCGGATGGCCCGAGCCCTGGACGGACCGGACGCTTCGAAGTAGGTGCGCCGAAGGGCGGTCTTTCCCGACAGTTCCGCCCCGGGTCAAGGGACGGGCCTAATGCCCGCACCGGGGGTTCGGCCGCGAGAACGAGCGCTGCCCACCGAGCGGAGAGCCAAAATAGGTCCGCACCGGCTCGCACGCCACTGTGAGCGGATTCTTGCTCTCCCCCGGGATCACGCCCGAGCTGACCGACATCTTCGTGGTCGAGCTGCCGCTCGCGGTCGGCCTCGGGTACTTGCTCGGCCGGCGGTACGGCTTCGAGCTCCTGTTCGCGCTGAACGCCGTCGCGCTCGGCGCGGTCAAGTGGTATACCGACTACTTCGACCTACCGGATGTCGCCGTGGCGCTCGCGGCGATTGTCGGGGGAACCCTCTGGCTCGCAACCCTGGTCGAGAGGGTGCCAGCGAACCGCGCCCGACGCACCGCCTTCTCGGTGCTCGCGCCGATCTTCGCGCTGGTCGGCGCCGTGAAGCTCCTTGACTTCTACGACCCGTTCGATATCCTGCTCGCGGACGCGGTGATCGTTGCGGCGGTCGCGCTCTGGGTCTATCGGACCACGGACCATCCCTGGGGCCGGTGATCGTCTCCTCGGCCGCGGGTCCGGGGGCGATCAGCGGGGGCGGACGGGGCGGGCCCTCGCCCCGAGG
>JAKAPG010000244.1 GCA_021823085.1 Thermoplasmata archaeon
CCGAACGAACTACACCGGCTGGCGGGAGGTCGACCGGATCGTGCGCGCGTCGATCCGTCGACTCAACCACGCCCACTGCGTGACCAATTCACGACCCGCACTCCGCTGGTGGACGCGGCACTAGCGGGCCCCCGCGAGGGGGCTCCGCGGCGCGGCCAAGAAAGCGGCGCACGCGATCGATGTAGGCCCGGCGCTCCTCCCAAAACGGCACGTGGGAACTCCCGGGGAAGATCTCGAGTTCCGCTCCGGGGATCGCCCGGGCGATTTGCTCTGCGACCCGCGGGCTCACTTCGTCGTACCGCCCTCCCGTGACCAGCGTCGGCGCCCGGATGGCCCCCAACCGGTCGACGAACCGAATGTCCTTGATCGTGCCCACGATCGTGAACTCGTTCGGGCCGTTCATGTAAAGGTAGACGGGCTGGCTGATGTTCTCGAGGGAATAGGCAAGCGGCGCCGGCATCGGCCACCGACGGCACAAGTGCCGCCGGTAGAATTCGTTCATCGCAGCCCGGTACTCCGGGGCATCGAACCGGCCCTGCTCCTCCCCCCGGCGCAGGGCCTCCCGGGCGCCCACCGGCAACTCCGCGATCCACCGACGCATCTCCGAGATCGCGAGCGGGAAGTCGGCGACCCCCCCGGCGGTCGTGAGGCTGCGGACCGCTTCCGGATGGGCGCGCGTGTAGGCGAGCGCGAGGGTCCCGCCGTAGCTCGACCCGAAGACATGCACCGGGCCGAGATTCAACGATCGCCTCAGTTCCTCGACCTCGAGCACGTTGTGATCGAGCGAGAACAGCGACGTATCCGTGATCCGGGCGGAGCGACCGCATCCGAGTTGGTCGTAGAAGACCACGCGGTGGCCGTCCCGGACGAGATCCGAGAGCGGCTGGAGGTAATCGTGCGTCGCCCCGGGCCCGCCGTGCATGCACAGGATCGTCGACCGAGCGTTCGGTGAGCCGCAGATCCGATAGTACATGGCGTGACCCGTGACCGCGGTCCTCCCTTCGACCATCGGCTCGGGCCATCCCTCGACCATGGGGGCCCCCACATGTTTCGGACCTTATAGTCGCGCTCGGCGGTTGTCTTCGAACGCGGATGCGCGCGGGCCGGCCGTCACTCCCGGACGGGACGGCGGGGGGTGGGCGACGTACTCGAGCAGGTGCGGCACCGTCAGATGCATCGCGTGGGCATCCGTATGGGAGGCGAGTGCAAAGGCGCTCCGCAATAGGCCGATGTGCGTGAGTGCCTGCGGATAGTTGCCGAGCGGGCGACGACGTTCGGGATCGTACTCCTCGCTGAAGAGCCTCAGCGGCCCGGCCGCGGCCAATAGCTCGTTCCAATCGGAGAGCGCCGCGTCGGGGCGGCCCATCCGGGCGAGGCACTCGATGCGCCAGAACGAGCACGCGAGGAAGGCGCCTTCGGGCCCCATCGGGTCGCCGTCGGTCCGGAACCGCCGTACGAACGGGCCCTGCGTGAGCGTCCGATCGATGTAGCGTACGGTGCCATCCATTCGGGGGTCGTCGAACCCCAGGAACCGAACCAGCGGGAGGCGCAGATTGGCAGCATCCGGCTCCGGTGAATCGAAGGCCTGGACGAACGACCTTCGCCGGTCGTCCCAGCCTCTTCGCTCGATCGCGTCGCGGACCTCGTTCGCGGTCCGCGCAAACCGTTCGGCGACCGACCGACCCTCGAAGCGACGGGCCAGCTCGGAGGCGCGGTCGAGAGCGACCCAGGCCATGACCTTGGAGTGAACGTAGTGGCGGGGGGGTCCGCGGGCCTCCCATATCCCTTGGTCGGGCTGGGTCCAACGGCGCTCGACGTCCTCGGCGAGGCGTCGCAGCAGTGGCCAATAGCTGCCCACGTGCTCTTCATGGAGGTGGGCAAGCAGGAACGCCGCTGCGAGCAGTTCGCCATAGATGTCGAGCTGGAACTGGGTCTCGGCCCCGTTCCCGATCCGGACCGGGCGAGCATCGAGGAACCCGGACCATCCCGGCAGCGAATGTTCGGGGACGATCGGCTCACCGTGGGCATCGTAGAGTACTCGCAGCTCCCCGCCCGGACCGCGGTCATCGCCGATCCGGCCGACGACCCACCGCAGGAACCCTTCGGCCTCCTCCACGTGCCCAAGCAGGAGCAGCGCCTGCGCACTGAACGCGGCGTCCCGGAACCACGCGTACCGGTAGTCCCAGTTCCGTCCCCCGGTCGGCCACTCGGGGATCGAGGTCGTTGCGGCCGCGACGAACGCGCCACTCCGACGCTGGGAGAGGAGCTTAAGGGTCAGTTCCGAACGCAGGACCCATCGCCGCCAGGGACGCGGGAGCCGCGCGAGGGGGGCCGCCCCGCGACGGACCCAGCTCTGCCAATAGCGGACCGTCTGCTCCAGCAACGCCCGAGGGCTCGCGAGCCCCGTGGGACGGTTTCCCCGGATGACCTCGATCTCCCATGGCTCCCCGGGCCGGACGGTCCCCTCCCCGACGATCCCGCGGGCGCTGTCCGCAACCGGAGGCGGGTGGACATAGGTCCAACGCTCGGAGTCCGCTTGGGTGACCGCGCCGCAGGTCGTCAGCTGCCATCGGGGAGGTTCACGACCATACACCGGCCTCGCG
>JAKAPG010000027.1 GCA_021823085.1 Thermoplasmata archaeon
TCTTGAGAGCCTTCAGACGTTTATTAATTTCGTCCTCGGTGAGCTCGCGGTACTCCTTGGCGGTGATCGTGTGTACCAAGTAGCCGTCGCCGCTGTAGTTGTCGCGCTTCATCGCCACGGTCAGCCCGCGAAGGGCCACGTCGATCCCGTCGTTGACGCTGATCTCGCGGGAGTACGCCTCTTCCAAGACCCCGTACGCGAACGTCGAGCCGCTCCCCACCGAGCAGTATCGATCCTCAATGGCGCCGCCGGCCGGATCGATCGAGAAGATGTGACCTCCCTTCGAGTCGACCCCGCCCAGGATCAACCACGTGTAGTACGGGAACATCCGGTTCCCGGACAGGATGTTCGCGAGCAGCGTGGAAGCTCCTTCGGCCGTGATCGGAGCGTTGCGCCTCAGGCGATAGAGCGAGACCTCCGCCTTGAGGTATCGCACGAGCGTCTGCGCATCGCCGACGCCGCCGGCGATCGTGACGCCGATGTTGTCGTCGACCTTGAAGACCTTGAACGTCTGCTTGTTGGCGATTAGGTTGCCCGCGGTCGCCCGACGCTCGGTCGCGAGGACGACCCCGTCCTTCGCCACCATCCCGATCGTCGTGGTTCCCTTGAGCAAACGATCCCTTTCCTCGACGCTGATGAGATTCGACATGAACGGCTCCCTTCGTCCGATGGGAAACGAGTGGGGGACGCGGGGGTGCGTATATAACGGCTCACGACGGCGTTACGCATTCTTCACCGACGAAACCAAGGGAACCGGCTCCCGGGCGCACGAGCGTCGGTCCCCTGCACGGTCGGTGCGCTGATGATTAATCCTTGGTCGAGTTCGGTCGTTCGGTTCTGATGCGTCGGCACGAAGTAATAGTTGTCGGCGCGGGCCTGGCCGGCCAACGGGCCGCTCTCGCCGCGGTCGAGGCCGGACGGGACGTTGCGGTCGTATCGAAGCTCCATCCGCTCCGCTCCCACTCCGGGGCCGCGCAGGGAGGCATCAACGCCGCCGTGGGGGCCGAGGACTCCGTCGACACCCACATCTACGACACGGTGAAGGGCTCGGACTACCTCGGCGACCAGGACGCGATCGAATTCTTCTGCCGCGAGGCGGGACCGACCGTCGTCGAGATGGAGCACTTCGGTACGATCTTCAGCCGTGCGCCGGACGGTTCTCTCGCACGTCGACCGTTCGGGGGCGCCGGCTTTCCCCGCACCATCTATGCGGCGGACCGGACGGGGCTCGCTCTGCTCCAGGCGATCTGGGAACGCCTCGCGACGGACGCGTCGCGCTTCACGCTCTACCAGGAGTGGGACTTGACCCGGATCGTCGTCCGCGAAGGGAAGGTCCAAGGCATCGTCGCATTCGATCGCAAGACCGGCCTCTTCGAAGGGATCGCGGCGCCGGCCGTCGTGGTCGCGACCGGCCCGAGCGGCCGCATCTACGCGCGCACCACGAACGCGCACAGCTGTACCGGGGACGGTGTAGCCGCCGCCTACGAGGCCGGGGCCCTCGTCAAGGACATGGAGTTCGTCCAGTTCCATCCGACCGCACTGCCCGAATCCGGGATCCTCATCACCGAGGGCGCCCGTGGGGAGGGCGGGATCCTGAAGAACGCGCAGGGCGAGCGGTTCATGTCCAAGTACGCGCCGCACGTCCTCGAGCTCGCTTCCCGCGACGTGGTGTCGCGCGCGATTGCGACCGAGGTCGCCGAGGGTCGCGGCTTCGAGGGCGGATTCGTTCACCTCGAACTGATGCATCTCGGCAAGGAGCGGATCGAGAGTCGATTGCAGGAGATCTGCGACTTCTGTCGGAACTTCTCCGGCATCGATCCCGTCACGCAGCCGATCCCGGTCTACCCCGCCCAGCACTACATGATGGGTGGGATCGGGACGAACGCGAAGGGCGCGACGAACGTTCCCGGGCTATTTGCCGCGGGGGAAGCGGCGTGCGTCTCCATCCACGGCGCGAATCGGCTCGGGGGAAACTCGCTCCTCGAAACGCTCGTCTTCGGCAAACAGGCGGGCATCGCCGCCGCCGCGTACGCCCAGCAATCGAGCGATCGACCCGTCGTCACCGACGCGGACGTGAATGCCTCGCAGGTTCCGATCCGGGCGATGATGGCTCGGAGCGATGGCGAGGACCCGTCCAAGCTGCGGGCCGAGATGCAGGCGACGATGGACCGCTACGCCGGCATCTACCGCACCGAAGCGGACATGCTCGAAGGTATCCGGCGGATCCGAGCCCTGAAGGCGCGCTACGCGAACGTGCGGATCGTGGATCGCTCTCAGGTCTACAACCTCAACCTTACCGACGCGCTCGAGGTCGGGCACATGCTGGATCTCGCCGAAGTGATCGTCGTGGGAGCGTACGCGCGCACGGAGAGCCGAGGCGCCCACTTTCGGATCGACTATCCCAAGCGCGACGACGCGCGCTGGATGCGCCATACGCTGGCGCGCAAGAGCGCCGAGGGTCCCGAGCTCTCGTATAGTCCGGTTGCGTACACGCGATGGGAACCGAAGGAGCGGGTCTACTGATGGGGGCGAAGCTGCTGGAGGCGCCGATCGATGTCTACCGCTTCGAGCCGGGAAGGGATGCCGCCCCGCGCTACGAACGCTACACGCTGACGGTCGAGCCCCACACCCCGGTGCTGACCGCGCTGCTCAAGATCCGCGCGGAGATGGACCCGAGCCTCACGCTGCGCTACTCCTGCCGTAGCTCGATCTGCGGATCGTGCGCGATGCAGATCAACTCGAAGAGCCGCCTCGCCTGTCAGACTCCGATCGGACCGGAGATCGAACGGCACGGCCGTCTGGTTGTCGAGCCGATGCGCAACCAGCCGGTCCTCCGGGACTTGGTCGTCGACCAGGCTCCGTTCTGGCGGCAGTACGACCGCATCGAGCCGCATCTCAAGCTCGACCCCCGACACCCGATGCCCGAAGGAAAGCCGAACCCGATGAGCCCGGAGGAGGTTGCCCGTTTCTACGAGACTCCGCGCTGCATCGCCTGCGCCGCGTGCTTCTCCGCCTGCCCCGCGGTCGAGGCCGACCCCGACTTCCCGGGGCCGATGGCTCTCGCGAAGCTCTACCGGTTCGTCGTCGATCCTCGGGACCAGGCCCACCAGGACCGGCTGGTCCGGATCCAGACGGGCGGGCTCTGGCTGTGCCTGCGCTGCCACCTGTGCACCGAGGCGTGCCCGAAGGACGTGCGCCCTTCCGAACGCATCCGCGATCTCAAAGAGCTCGCGATCGCCGCTCAAGGCGGGACCGAGCCGGGCTCTCGCCACGCCATCGGGTTCAAGGAGAACATCCGCGAGCGCGGGCTGCTTCAGGAGATGAAGCTCGTACGGCAGACCGAGGGGCTCGCCGGCCTGGTCGGGCAGGCGGGACAGGGGCTTCGCATGCGCCGAAAGAAGCCCGAGATCACGAAGAAGCCGCGGGCGATCGAGGGCCTGGACCAGTTGCAGACGCTGTACCGCGAGCTCGACCACCCCGCCGAGGGAGAGCCGTGAAGATCGCCTACTACCCCGGTTGCGTCGCTCAGGAGTCGGGCCGAGAGCTCGACATGGCGACGCGCTGGGTCGCGAAGGCGCTCGGCATCGAACTGGTCGAGTTCCCGACCTTCTCCTGTTGCGGGTCCGGGTTCGTCGACGAGGCGAACCTCACGCTCAACGTCGCGATCAACGCCCGCAACCTCGGCATCGCCGAGCGCGCGGGCCTCGACGTCCTGACGATCTGCTCCACCTGCCAAGGCATGCTGAGCCTTGCGAACCACCGCCTCGAGGACCCTGCGATGCGGGCCCGTGTGGATCCGGCGCTCGCGAAGATCGGAATGCCGTACAAGGGCACGGTCAAGGTGAAGCACCTCCTCGAGGTTCTCACCCGGGATATCGGCCTCGGTGCGGTCAAGGCCCGCGTGCGACGGCCGCTCACCGGACTCAAGGTCGGGGCGTTCTACGGCTGTCATCTCCTGCGCCCGAGCCAAGAGTCCTCGATGGAGAGCCCGGAGGAGCCTCGCTCCTTCGAAGACCTTCTCGACGCGATCGGAGCCGAGCCGGTGATGTACCGCGGTCGGGTCATGTGCTGCGGGTTCCCGATCCTCTTCGTCAAGGGAGAGACCGCGAACCGCATCGCCGCCCGCCAGATCGCCGATGCGAAGGACCACGGGGCGCACGCGATGGCCACCCCGTGCCCGCTCTGCCACATCTCGCTCGACGGCTATCAAAACAAGGCCGAGGCGGCCGTGGGACGGGAATTCGACATGCCGATCTTCCATCTACCGCAGCTGGTGGCGCTGGCCCTCGGAGCCACGCCGGAGGAGATCGGCCTGCCGCGCCACCTCGTTCCGGCCGGGCCGGCCCTCGCCCACATCCGCCCGGACCCGACGGCCGCTCCCCGCGCGTAGTCCGAACCAAGAGGGCAAAGCCCCCGGCTTCGCTCGCCAATGCGTGGACGCCGACGAAAGCCGGCGCGGGAGCAGAAGTCTTCCCGAGGAGACGGCCCACGGATGGACGGCGCCCGAGCGGGACGATCTCTCGCGCATCCTCGCCCTGAGCGACGGGGTCTTCGCTTTCGCGATGACCCTGCTTGTGCTCAACCTCACCGGGCTCAGCTTCCTCAACTGCGGTACCGCGGCGCTTCCCTGCTCGGCGTCGGTCCTCGACGCAGGTCTTGCGGACAACATCTCGGTCTTCGTCGGTTACGCCATCGTCTTCTTCGTCGTCGCGCTCTGGTGGACGAATCACCACCGGATCTTCCGCTTCATCGAGCGCTACGACTCGACCCTCGTCTGGTACAACATCATCCTGCTGATCTTCATCGCTGCGACGCCGTTCGCCCTCGAGGTCTTCAACCGGTTCTCCGACACGACGACGGGGGTCGTCCTCTTCGCGGCCGTCAGCGGCTTCACCGGACTGATGCTCGGGGCCGTCTGGTGGCACGCGCTCGGTCCGGCCGGGCTGGTGAGCCCGAAGTTTCCCCAAGTCGAGCGGCATATCGCGCGCCGGCGCTCGATGTTCATCCCGCTCGTCTTCTTCGCGAGCGTCCCGGTAGCGTTCGTCGCGCCGTCGATCGCGGCGTATCTCTGGGCGATCGCGTTCCCGGTCGGCCTGCTGATGCGCCACTACGGGCCGGCGTGAGACCGCGGATCGGGCGCAGGATCGCTCGGTGGGGCGAGTTCGGGGGGGCGTGTCACCACCCGGTGGAGCCGGTCGCACGTTCGGCGGAAGTACGCGGAACCCTGCGCGCCGTACTCCGTGCCGAGGCGGGCCACGATCTCTTCGTCCGATCGCTCGAGGTCGACCGACGGGCTGAACATGCACGAGAAGACGAGGAACCCCTGGCCCTCGATCTCGAAGCGATCGGTCTCGGGGGCACCGCAGAACGGACAGGAGAGCACGGCCCCATCGACCGGCGAGATCCGCTTATCGTTGGCGCGTCCCCTCCGTCTCCCCGGCCGCCTCCTCGAGGGTCCATTCCCGGTAGGCACGACCGTGGCCGAGCCGGCGGATCGCGGACCCAAGACCCTCGAGACGAACGTCGGAAGGGGCCTCGCCACGGTCGATGCTGTCGAGCCATGCGGTCAGCCGGGCCCGTTCTTCTCGGGGTTCGGAGCGGGACGGGAACGGGAGGGGGGCTCGGACCGTCTGGACGCTCTCCCCATGGACCCACCAGACCCCCACGACCGTGCTCAATCGACCCGCGCGCCCGGCAGCGAGACGCTCGGCGGCGGATCGCGACCCGACTCCCACTCCGACCCAATCGCCCCAGAAGCGGCGCCTTAGGGCCTGCTCGAAGACCTGCCGTGCCTCCGCGCGCTTGAGCTCGATCATCCCGAGCTCGTCGCCGCGACGGACGATGAGGTCGAAGTAGTCGCTCCCGTCCGGGTCCGCGTACACGCGGAACCCTTGGGTCTCCCAGTACGCGCGCATCGGGGCGATCATCTCCATCTCCCGCCGGAACGGCGGGTCCGCGTCCCGCCGGCTCACGGCCCTCGCCCGGATCGGAGGAACCAGCGATCGACGCGGGAGCGGGGGAGTTCGAACAGGATCGGGCGACCGTGGGGGCAGGAGTACACCGCGGGCGCGCTCTCGTACAGCGCGTCAAGCACCCGCGCGAGCTCGTCGGGGCGGACCGCGTCGCCCGCTCGGATCGCGGCATGGCATGCGATTGAGGCCGCGATCCGCTCCATCATCCCGTCCGGTTGGGTGGGCCGGGTTCCGGTCGACAGCTCGTCCAGGAGCTCGCGTACAGCCTCCCCGCGCGCCCGATGCCCTCGGTACGCCGGGACGGACGACACTCGGAAGCGATCCCCACCGAAGGGTTCTATCTCGAACCCGGCGTCGCGCACAATCGATCGATTCGCCTCCCACGCGGCGCGCTGGGCCGGGGAGAGGGAGATCGTCAGGGCTTCGACGAGGGTCTGCCGGGCGAGGTGCCCGTCCGCGAGGAGCGCTTCGAACAGCAGGCGCTCACTGGCGGCGTGCTGGTCGATCAGCACGAATCCGTCCGATGTGGTCCCCACCCAGTACAGGGCGTCGAGGACCCCCAACAGCGTGATCGAAGGGCGTCCGCGCCGAGCCGCGAGCGGCGGGATCGCCGACGGTTCGATGAGCCGTCGCTGGGACACGGGGATCCCACCGGACGAGGGAGGCGCGAGGGAACCGCTCGCGATCCTCGGGGCCGGTGGTGTCCCGGAGGCGGGCGGCGCGAGGGGGGAACGGGATTCGACGGTCGGCGGAATGCGCACGGCCCCTTCGCAGACGCGCGCGAGCTTCGGGGACGCGATCAGCGCGCGCCGCACGGCCGAGCGGATCGCCTCCCCCAGCTCCGACTCGCGCGCGAAGCGGACCTCCCGCTTCGTCGGATGGACGTTCACGTCGATCCGGTCGAGGGCGAGCTCGAGACGGATCGCACCGATCGGGAATCGCGCGCGAGGGAGGTACTGAAGGTAGGCTGCGCGGACCGCCTGGGCGATCGGCCGGGATTCCACGGTGCGTCCGTTGACGCCGAGGTAGAGTCGGCGGGCGGTCCCCGCCGCGAGGTTCGGGCGACCCAGTACCCCCTTCAAACGTCCGAAGCCCGCGAGCTCCTCATCCACGGCGAAGGCTTGATCGAGCATTTCGGTGCCCAGGACGTGCGCCGCGGCCTCGCGAAGGTCCCGCGCGGGCGGATACACCGCGACCTCCCGGCCGTCGGCCTCCAATCTCAGGGCGACGGTGGGCCGGGCAAGGTACAGGTGCTCGACCGTCCGGATCGCCTCGAGCTGCTCGGCCGCCGGCGAGCGCAGGAACTTTCGACGCGCCGGAGTGTTGAAGAAGAGGTCGGCGACCTCGACCGTGGTGCCGACGCTGCGTCCTTCCTCGAAGCGACGCGCGTCCGAGCTCCCCGCCGTGAAGATCCCCACGGCCTCCTCGCGGTCGGGGGTTCGGGAGACGAGGCGGAGCCGGGAGACCGCCGCGATCGAGGCGAGCGCTTCCCCTCGGAATCCCAGGGTCCCGATGTGCTCGAGGGGATCGTCCGGTTCGAGCTTGCTGGTCGCGTGCCGCTCGAGCGCGAGCTCGAGCTCGCTCGAGGGGATGCCGGCACCGTCGTCCGCGACCTCGATGCGACGCGAGCCGCCTCCTTCCAGGCGGACCACGATCGTCGTCGCACCGGCGTCGATCGCGTTCTCCACCAGTTCCTTGACCACCGACGCGGGGCGCTCGATGACCTCCCCCGCGGCGATCCGCTGGATCGTAGCGGGATCCAGCCGTCGGATCGGCCGTCGGACGGGGGCGCTCATCGCTCCCCCGACGCCGGTGGCAGCTTCGCCCGCCACTCGGCGAGCCGGCGCAGGGCCTCCATCGGAGTGAGACGGTCCAGGTCGAGCCCCCGCAGTTCTTCTTCGATCGGTGAGGTCCGGCTCGACGCGGGTTCCTCGGTGGAGACGAGGATGGCCTGGGCGTAGCGCGGAGGGTTCGCGGCGGCCCGACCCTCCGGCGTCAGGGAGATCCCTTCGGTCTCCAATTGCCGGACCAACCGGTCCGCCTCGCGCAGGACGTCGCTCGGGAGTCCGGCGAGACGCCCCACATGCACCCCATAGCTGCGGTCGGTCGCTCCGGGGATGAGTCGATGCAAGAAGACGATCCCGTCCGGTCGCTCCCGGACCGCGAGGTGCGCGAGACGGGCGGCCGATAGCCCTCCCACCAACTGGGTCAACTGATGGTAGTGCGTCGCGAGGACGGCCCGGCACTTCGTCACGTCGTGCAGGTGCCGCAGGGTCGCCCACGCGATTGCGAGCCCGTCGAACGTGCTCGTGCCGCGACCGACCTCATCCAGCAGGACGAGCGAACGCTCGTCCGCATCCCGGAGGATGTCCGCGACCTCCGTCATCTCGACCATGAAGCTCGACTTCCCGCGGCCGATCTCGTCCGTGAATCCCATCCGGGTGAACAGGCCGTCCACGAGGCCGATCCGCGCGTACTTCGCCGGAACGAAGGACCCGGCCTGCGCGAGCACGACCAGGAGCCCGATCTGACGCATGTAGGTCGACTTGCCCGACATGTTCGGGCCGGTCAGGACGAGCAGTCGTGCGTTCTCCCGGTCGAGCTCGGTGTCGTTCGGAACGAACCGCTCGCCGAGCCGTCGATCGAGCACCGGATGTCGTCCTTCGCGGACGGTGAGAGTGCCCGAACCATCGACCTCCGGCCGGACGCATCGGCGGCGTTGCGCTACGTAAGCGAACGACTGGAGCGCGTCCAGCGCGCCGACGGCGCGTCCCACGCGGTGGAGCGCGGGAACGTGCCGATCGATCTCCGTCAGGAGCCGTTCCCATTGCTGGGACTCGGCATCGTGCAGGCGCCCGCGCGCATCGAGGATCCGCGCGGCGATCTCTTCGAGCCGGTCGGTCGTGAAGCGCTCGGCCTGAGCCACCGTCTGGCGTCGCCGGTAGTGGGGGGGGATCCGAGCGAGGTGAGACCGACCCACCTCGATGTAGTAGCCGAAGACTTGGTTGTAGCGGATGCGCAGCGTCCGGATCCCGCTCGCTTCCTGCTCGGCGCGTTCGAGCGCTTCCAGCTCACCGACGGCACGGGATTCGTCCTCGCGGGCCCGGTCGAGCTCGGGCAGGTGACCCGGACGGAACAGTCGACCGTCCTCGAGTGACGCCGAGATCTCGTCGGACAGAGCATCCTCCAGGAAGCGGACGAGCTCCGCGGGTGGGGCCGCCTCGCGAACGAGCCGGGAGAGGAGCTCGGTCCCCCCCAACCCTCCCAGCGCGTCGGTCAGGTCCCCGATCGCCGCGAGCCCGCTCCGCAGCGCAGCGATCTCCGGAGGACGTACGCGGCGGCCGGCCGCGCGCGAGGCGATCCGCGCAAGGTCCGGGATCTTGGCGAGCGACTGGCGTACCGAACCCAGGGCCGCGCCGCCAGCGACCAGCGCGGCCACGGCGTCCTGGCGCGCGCGGATCGGCTCAAGCTGCGCGAGCGGGTGGGTCAGCCAGAACGAAAGAGTGCGCCGTCCGGCGGCTCCAACGGTTTCGTCCCAGGAAGAGAGCAGGGTGGGGCCGGTCGGATCGTCCGGGTTCATCGGCCGGCTGATCTCGAGGTGGCGGAGCGTCTTCGTATCCAAGGCGAGCGTGCGCGTGCCCGCGGAACGTTCGGCCAGCGCGAGGACCGGTAGCAGTCGCGGCTGGGTCGCCCGGACGTACGCTGCGAGCGACCGGTCCGCCCGGTTCAGCGACGGCGGCGTCGCTTCCTCGGTGCGAAGTCCCGCGGGGAGCTCCTCCTCGGCCAAGGGGCTCGGCGCGTTCTCGATGCGGGCCCGGGGGAATTCCCGCCGTGCGCGATCCGACAGCGCCTCTCCCGGCCGTCCGGGCGAGTCGATGAGCAGCTCCCGTGGGAAGAACGGGGCCAACCGGATCCAGAGCCCCTCCGTCGCGGGTCCGCTCGACGTGCCATGGTACCACTCCCCCGTGGAAACGTCGACTGCGGCCCACGAGTCTCCGTCGTCGCCGGAATGGGCGATCGCGAGGAAGTTGTGGTCCGGTCCCCCGAGGATCCCCTCTTCGACGACCGTCCCGGGCGTGACGACTCGCGTTACTTCGCGGCGAAGGAGGCCCCGCGTCTCGCCCGGAGTCTCGACCTGGTCGCAGAGGGCGACCCGGTGCCCCTTGCGGATGAGGCGGGCGAGGTACGTTTCGATGGCGTGGTACGGGACCCCGGCCATGGGCAGTCGTCGACCGCTCGCGTCCGCACCGCGCGCGGTCAGCTGGATATCCAGATCGTGCGCGAGGAGCTTGGCATCCTCCCCGAACGTCTCGTAAAAGTCTCCGACCCGGAAGAGGACGAGGTGTCCGGGATAGCGCTGGCGGACCCGCTCGTACTGTTCGATCAGGGGGGTCGTCGCCGCCGGGGCGCTCATCCGGTCCGGGACGAGATTCGGCGCATATATGCTGCGGGACCCGCGGGAGGCGCTGAGGGGGAGATTTGAACTCCCGAGGCGTCGCCGCCACCAGCTTTCAAGGCTGGCGCCTTTCCGGACTAGGCTACCTCAGCGCGACGGACGATATGCGACCGGTCCCGGATAAACCTCGCGTCCCTGTGGGGGACGGACCGGCGGAATGCAGGTGCCGGGAGCTCCCCGCCCGGAGGGTGGGTCCTCCGGCGATTTGAACCCGGGTGGTCAGCTTGGAGGGCTGACATCCTACCACTAGATTACACCTGCACGGACCGCCGGCCCGGGCGGCCACCACTCCCGCCCCTATCTTACCTTGGTGGCTGTGGAAGTCGACGCAGCAGCGGGAGGCACCAGGTCGACCAACGCCACCCGCTCGAGCACGAGTCCTTCCCACGAGGACCGAGGGACGGTGCTGCGCTCGACCGCGCCGATCCCCAATCGCTCCAGAGTTTCCTCGCTCGGCGGACGGGGGTACACGCTGGGGTCGATGATCAGGCCGAGGGCAACGAGCGTTTCGTCGAGCGAGCGGGGGCGCTCCACGACGACGACAAACTCTTCGGTCGACGGGCTCACGCCTACCTTCGCGAGCGCGCGGCCGAGCTGGTCGTCGCCGGATACGTAGAGCGCGAACTCGGCGCCGCGGTCGCGCAGGCGCTGGGCGCCCGAACGCCGGCTCCGACCGAGATGAGCCCAGGCCGATACAAGGTGGCGCTCCCCGGCGATCGACCGAGCGTCGAACAGCGCGACCAGGGCCTCGGAACCGCTCGCAAGGTTGCGCAGGGTCGCGACGATCTCGGCGAACGTCGGGATCCCCGGTAGCTTGCGCCGAGCTCCCGCGATGAGGAGCGAGCGCTCGCTTGTCGGGTTCGGACCGTTCACGACCGCCTTCACTCCCGCATGAAGCGCAGGAACTCCTCGCGCGTGCGCTCCTTGAGCGTGTAGTTCTCGCGCTTCTCGTCGCCGATCGTCGAGGTGGGGGTCGCCCCGTAGTCGTGTCCGGGAAGCACGATGAGGCCGTCGTCCAGCGCCCGTACCTTGCGAACGAGCGTGTCGAACATCTCTTCCGAGCTACCTCCGGGGAGGTCGGTCCGGCCGCACTCCCCGACGAACAGGGTGTCGCCGGTCGCGACGTAGCGGCCGAATCGATAGAACACGGAATCGGGGGTGTGACCGGGCGTGGAGATCACCTCGACGTGCAGGCCACCGGCATCGAGGGTGCTCCCGTCGTCCACCGAGATGTCCTGACCGATCGGGGCGACGCGATGCGCGACGATCCTCGCCCCGGTGTGTTCCTTCACCGATGGGTTCCCCGCGATGTGGTCGGTATGCCGATGGGTGTTCAGAATGTACCGGACCTTGACCCGGTGCCGGTCGATGGCCTCGATGAGCTCGGCAGGCTCGAACGACGGATCGATCACGATCCCGTCGCCGCCCTCCCGGTCCGCCGCGAGGTAGCTGAAGTTCTGGTACGGGCCGATATGCAACTGTTCGAGCAGCACGGGGCGCCCGAGGGGGACAGCGTATTTCACGCGCACGCCCGGGTCTCGTGAGGCGAGCGACTGAAGCGGACGCCACTCGCACGCCGGGCCCTTTTAACCGACCGCGGGTGGAACCGGCGGCCGAAGATGGCCGACCGGAGGCGGACCGCGCATTCGGGTCTCGGGCCGCGGATGGGTTCATGAGCGAGCTCGCGATCGAAACCCACGACCTCGTCAAGGTCTACAGGGGGACCGTCAAGGCGCTGGACGGGATCTCCTTCAACGTCAAGCCGGGCGTGGCGTTCGGCCTCCTGGGTCCCAACGGCGCTGGGAAGACGACCACGATCTCGATCCTGACCACTCTCGTCAGCCTGACGGGCGGGCGTGCCCTCGTCGACGGGCTCGATGTTACGGAGCAACCCGAGGAGGTTCGCCGCCGGATCGGGCTCGCGTTCCAGATATCGACCGCCGACGGCGAGCTCACCGGCCGTGAGAATCTCGAGGTCGAGGCCGGCCTTCAGGGAATGAGCCGCTCCGAGTGGAGGAGTCGCATTCTCTT
>JAKAPG010000245.1:0-1853 GCA_021823085.1 Thermoplasmata archaeon
GATCGGGGTCGGCCTCGCCCCCGAGAACGTCGCGCTCACCGCCCACCTCGTCTCGGCCCTGCTCGCGTTCGTGGGCGCGAACCTCGCGCTCGTGGTCCTCGGGTTCGCGATGTTCCGCGATACCCGCTGGGACGGGTACCGGGCCTACACGGTCCTCTCCGGGCTCGTCGGCCTCGTGGCGGTCGGTCTCCTGGCGGCGCACGCGTACGACTGGGGAGGGCTCTGGTCCGCCTTTGGCGCGGGAGGGATGGAGCGGCTGACCCTCGCTCCCGCGCTGCTCTGGACGATCCTCGTCTCCTTCCATCTGCTCCAGATCCGTTCCTACGCTCCGGCCCGCGTTTAGGACGAACGACGACCGGGATCGCTTCGATGCGGGTCGGGGCGAGCACGGCTAGTACTGCCGGGTCCTGCCGATCGGTACCTCGGAAGGAGGCGGCGGACCCATGAGCGACGAACCGAAAGGCTGTCCGAACTGCGGGGGCCGCCTCACCGAGCCGATCAGCGGGGACGTCCACTGCTACGTGGAGTGCACGGCGTGCGGGAGTCGATTCGATCTCAAGGACCCTCGGATCGACGTGGCGTGAGCAGGGACCGTTCGCCCGCGTCGTCGAGCCCCTGCGGGGAGCCCCGGCCCCGCGTCGCGTGCCAACGATCCTCCGGGAGCACGCTCCCGCACCCGGCGAGGGAACGGAAAGGGCTCCGGCGGCGTCCCGCAGGATCTCTGCGGGCGCCGCCGGGGCGGAACGGTAGGCTCAGGTCGTCTCGCCGAACCTCTTGATGTCCTCGGGACCTTCCTTCTTGCGTACCGGTCCGGCGCCCTGCACCTGGACTCGGATCTGCTCGACGACCTCGGGGTTCGAGAGCGTGGTGATGTCGCCGTAGTCCATCGAGTTCGAGATCGAGGCGAGGACCCTGCGCATGATCTTCCCCGACCGGGTCTTCGGCATGTCCGGTACGATCCGCACCATCCGCGGCCGGGCGATCTTGCCGATGTTGGTCTCGATCGCCCGGGTCACCCGGGCCATGATCTCGGGGTCGGCCTTGACCCCGGGCTTCAGCGAGACGTAAACCTCCGGCACCCGGCCGCGCTCGGCGTCCACGATCGGGACGACCGCCGCCTCCGCGATCTCGGGCACCGTGAGGCAGGCCGACTCGAGCTCCTTGGTCCCGAGACGGTGACCGGCCACATTGATCACGTCGTCGATGCGGCCGAGAATGCGGACGTAGCCGTCCTTCGCCCAGAGCGCCCCGTCGCCGGCGAGCCACGGCCAGTCGTGCCAGTCGGTCGAGTTCTTGTTCTTGTTGTACTTCCCGTAGTACTGGCGGACGAACCGCTCGTTGTCGCCCCAGATCGTCTGCATGAGCCCCGGCCACGGATTCCGGATGCAGATGTTCCCGGCGCGGTTCGAGCCGGGAGGTATCTCCTTCCCGTGCTCGTCGTAGATGACGGGGTAGATCCCGGGCATGGGCGGCCCGGTACTGCCGGGCTTCATCGGATCGATCGCGGGTTTGGTCGAGCAGAGGAACCCTCCGGTCTCCGTGAGCCACCAGGTGTCGGTGATCGCCGCCTTGCCGCGACCGACCGTGTGGTAGTACCAGAGCCACGCTTCCGGCTCGATCGGCTCCCCGACCGTCGTCATGCACTTGAAGTGCAGGTCGTACTTCTTCGGCTCGTCCGGCCCGAGCTTGCGCAGCATCCGGATCGCCGTCGGGGACGTATGGAAGATGTTCACCCCGAGCCGCTGGGCGATCCGCCAAGGACGCCCGGCGTCCGGGAACGTCGGCACCCCCTCGTACATCACCGTCGTCGCGGCGAGCGCGAGCGGTCCGTAGACGATGAACGAGTGACCGGT
>JAKAPG010000245.1:1863-2598 GCA_021823085.1 Thermoplasmata archaeon
GAATGAACTTCGAGGCCCCCGTGACGTAGGCGAGGTAGCCGCCGGTGGAGTGCTGGACCCCCTTCGGCTTCCCCGTGGAGCCGCTCGTGTACATCAGGAAGAACGGAGCCTCGGCCGGCATCGACACCGGGGCGATCCGGTGGCCGGCGTAACGCTTCAGCTCCTCGTTGACGACATAGTCCCGGCCCTCGACCATCGGCGTCGAGCTCGCGGCGCGGTCCCGGAACCGCCGCCAGATCAGGACCTTGTCGACCTTCTGGCCCTCCTCGGCCGCCTTCTTGACCGCGATGTCCGCGGAGGCCTTGTGATCGATGACCTTGCCGCTGCGGTAGTAGCCGTCCATCGTGATCAGGACCCGGCTTCCCGAGTCGACGATCCGGGCGCCGCAGGCCTCCCCGCTGAAGCCGCCGAACACGACCGAGTGGATGATGCCCAGCCGCGCACAGGCGAGCATCGTCACCGGTAGTTCGGGCACCATCGGCATGTGGATCGTCACCCGGTCGCCGGTCTTGAGCCCGCAGAAGTCCCGGAGCAGGGCGGCCATCTCGTTGACCTGAACGTACAGCTCCTGGAAGGTGAGGGCCACGACGGGGTCGTCCTCCGCTTCGGAGACCCAGAGGATCGCCGCCTTGTTGGCGTGCTTGTCGAGGTGGCGGTCGATGCAGTTGTAGGAGGCGTTCAGCTTGCCGCCAACGAACCACTTCCAGAACGGCGCGTTGCTCGAGTCGAGCGTCG
>JAKAPG010000246.1 GCA_021823085.1 Thermoplasmata archaeon
CTGTCAACTTCTGACCCAGGAGCTCGGACTCGCTCACTACAGGGAAGTTGAGGTCGTCGGCTGCGAACAGGACGGGCCCGTCCCGTGAAGTGGAACCGATCAATGTCATTCGGTTCAGAAGGTCGAGGTCGATCTTGATTCGGTCCGGTGAGCCCAAGCTGTTGCGGTAGGAGCATGACATCGTGACTCCAGCGTGCTCCGTCCGTTCAGAAATCGCGTAGTCAAGGCCCTCGATCAACCCACGAAGATCCTGGAGAACCTGGCGGCGCTCGCGAGACCCCGGAGAAGCATTCGGGCATCCCGTGACCATGAGGTCGAGATCCACGCTCAGGCGCGGGGCCTTGGGGAAGTGAAACACGTTGAGCGCGGTCCCTCCCTTCAGGGTAAATCGGTCCTTGGTCGAACCGAGCGCCTGGACCTCTCTCAGGATTCCCAGGAGACGGACGACCTTCTCGGCGGTCGCCGGTTCGAAGCCTTCGCTGAGCGCCGCCGACAGGTCGGCCGGGTCCACGTCAACCACTTCGGTGCCCTCCCGGGTAGACGAGCTTGAACTCGTGGTCGAACCTATTCGAAGCGTCCTTGGGACGGGTCGCGAAGTACGCGGCCCCCGCGTGGACCAAAGAGTTCCTGATCGATCGGAGCACCCCGGTCATCTCGGGAGAGGCATACCCGCTGACTCGGAGAAGGTGTCCAACCCTCGCGAGGGCGGCGGTGCGCTTGGTCGAGCGCGCAACCGCTAGCAACCTCTTCAGATCCGACCTCGGCAGGAGCGCTTGGAACGCCTCTATATCCGCCTCGTAGTCCTGCACCGGACTCGGAAGGGAAACGAGGTCCACGAGGGTCCGCTCGGGGGAGGTCACCCGTAGCGTGACCCCGCCGCGGCGTACGCGAGTAGTGACATCCTGCAAGGCCCCCTGGGGAACGGAATGGACGTGGACAACGAAGTATCCTAGATGGCGTCGGCGAGAGCGCACACCCGGAGCACTGACATCCACAGTTCTCCGGACCGTCTGCTCGGCGCCGAGGAGGGTTAGGGCGCTCTGGTGGCTGAAGGTGTAGCCTTCTCCTAGGGCCTTTTGGGCGGCCAGGAAGGGATCGGGATGGAACCCTCGCGGGTCAGTGTCCAGCGGGACGCTCGCGTAGACGCCTCGCTTGACTCGGGTCAGGAAGCCCTTCCTCCTGAGGTCAAAGGCGAGTTTGGCGGCATGGGACGGGGTGACCTCGAGGACCTTGGCAAGTTCGCTGGTGGTGAGGACCCGGGCCCTGGCGAGCCGCAGGAGCTCCTGCCGACCTACTTTTTTTCTCTCCACACAGATCCTCAAATAAGTAATCTACGAGGAGTATAATAAAGCAACGAGAAGATCGCATCTGCCCATGAGAGGGGCTGCTGCGGCCCCGGGCCGCTATGTCTCGCCCCGAGATTCGGAATCGATCTGGACGGAGGCGAGAGACCCGAAGCCGGGGGAGGGATTCGGACGCCCGGCAGCGGGTTCGAAAGACCCTGCCGGTTGCGGCCGCCTTCGCTCGCACATCATACAGCAACGGAAGGCGGGGTGCGTGCGCGCGTTCACGATTGGACGGGCCGGGTGGACCTCGGACGCGAGTCTGTAGATCGGGCAGAATGAGAGGAGGAGGGCCGGGTTGTGTCGGAGGAGGGAGGGCCACCGATTGCCGACCCTCCGCGACTACGGCAATCCCGCGAGGAGCCGGGCGCCGGCTCGACTTCGAAGACGATCTTGGCAATCCGGGCCGTCATGGAACCGCCCCCGGGGCCGCTTCGAGTCGGAAGTCGATCGGGAAGAGGCCTCCCTCCCGACCTTGGTCAAGTCCTGTTCTCGGGCTCGTTGGCCCTGCGTATTTCACCCTTATGGGGAGTGGACACGGGGGGATTTGAACCCCCGGCCTCTGCTTTGCGAAAGCAGCGATCTTCCGCTGATCTACGTGCCCGCCCGCGGGGGGCAGGACGCACCGGATTTAAGCGTTCCGCGGAACGGCCCGTTACGAGAAGGCGCCCGCGAGCGACATCGCGTCCCGGGAAGCCCCCCCCCGTGACGGAGGATCGGCGGTCCCTGCGGCCGCTTCGGCGGCCTCCGCGGCCGGGGTTCCCGCACCGCCCCGCGGCGGGGAACGGCCCGCGGTGGCGGCGCTTCGCACACCGGTCCGTCCGCGCGCCGGCAGCAGGACCCGCGCGTCGGAGTCGAAGCGGAAGAGCTCGGCGTAGCGGCCCCAGTTGATGATGTTCTGGACGAGGGCATCCGCCGGGGCGGTCGTGAACTCGATGAGGCGGTTGACCTCCGTCTCCGAAAGCCGGTGCTCCGGGGCGGAGTCGAGGGCGCGGAGCAGCGCCTTGAACAGCGTCGTGCGCTCGAGCTGGGACCTCAGCAGCGTCTTGCGCTCGCGGATCGACACCGCGAGGATGCGCTCCCCGATCTCCGAGAGGGTCGCACGGCCTTCGGAGATCCGGACGAGGCCGAGGACCTCGGCGAACTCGATCGATGGGAAGATCTCGTCGATCTCCAGGTCGAGGTCGTCGGCGAGGCGGGCGATGTCCTCGTCGCCCTTGTGGTCCTT
>JAKAPG010000247.1 GCA_021823085.1 Thermoplasmata archaeon
GCGATCGGGTCTCCAGCCAGGCGGGCTGTCTGAAGGTGATCACCCGACTTGTCGTGTCGTTCGCGGCAACGCCTCTGAACCTGACCGAGGGAGGATCGCTCGCCCTGGAGGCGACCATCGCTGGAGCGCGCGCACCGTACACGCTCCAGTCCTCGGCGCTGCCGCCGGGCTGTTCCGCGCTCAACGCCTCCTCCCTTCACTGCCTGCCGCAACAGGCCGGGCGCTTTCTCGTGACCGTGAGCGTTTCCGACTCCATCAACTCGAGCGCGGCGGCGAACGTAACGGTCGTCGTACTGGCGAACCAGAGTTCGGTGAACTCGACCGCCTCGCACCCTGACGGCGGCCTCTCTCCGCTGGTGGGGGTGGCCATCGGTGTGATCGCGGTCCTACCGGTGTCCGCCGTGTACCTGGCGTTCCGCCGCAGACGACGCTGACCTCTCCAGCGACCCGGGTCGACCGGGGGGCCGGTGGTCCGTCGGGCCACCCTCGGAGCGGCCTTGGGGTCCGGATGCCGCTAACCGCGCTGGTCCCGCATTCGACCGACAGCGTGCGCGTAGTCGATCCAGCTCTCGATGGGCGGTTCGACGTCGATCTGCCAGAGCAGCGCGTTGAGCTCCCCCCGGTGCTGGAGTTCCTCCTCCACCAGATGCCAAAGCGCCTCTCGCACCGGAACCTGGCAGTCATGGTCGGACCCCCTGCCCTTCGTCCGGGTGATCGTCCGGGAGAGGCCGGCCTCGGTAAGTTCCGCCATGACCCGATGGATCTGGGTCTGGATGTACTTCTCGTCCTTCCTCAACCCGTCGAGGGACGGCGGCGCGGCCGAGTCCTCCTCCTGGGCAGGGAAGGGGAACGTCGCGCAGTCCTTCATCCAGAAGTACAACCCGCCTTGCGAATGGGCGAAGATGTCGATCAAGGTGGGGTACGAGGCGCCCCGGTCGCGGGCCAGTTCGACCTCGGGCAATTTCGCGAGGATTTCGAGGTACCCCCGGCGGGTGTCCTCGAGGTAGGCGAACCACGACCTGAGCAGTTCCAGTTCTGAGCCCATGGGAACGCGCCGGGGCCCTGTATGCTCCCTAGTTACCATAATCCTGTGCGATGGGAAATGTATCCATGGCCCCGGTTGGCGTACCGGGATGTGGGCTTCCGCCCGAGGCCGCAGGGTCGGCCCGGGCCGCATCGAGATCCTCACCCCCCGGGGCGCTCTGCTGGCTCTGGGGGGCGGAACTCGCGCTCGCGTACGTCCTCAGCGGGGCGCTCGATCCCATGTTCGTCGGCTTCGCAGGACTGGGGCTGGGAGCGTTCGCGTTCCTCTTGGGGGGGACCGCTCGCGCCGTCTCGCGCGACTCACGCAGCGCGCTCCGCGCCGGCACGGTCGTGGACCTCACCGCCCCCGTGGTCCGCGCGGACGGAGCACCGAGGGGCCTGCAAGCGTACCAGATCGGCTCCTGGCAGTTCCTCGTGCCGGCGAGAGCGGCCCGACGGGTCCTGGGGGAGGCACCGCACCAGGTCAGCATCGCGCTCGCCTCCCCGATACGCGCGTGGCGAAGATCGGTCGAGTCGGCCGCGGCGTCCTGCTCAGGGTGGACCGACGTCCGGTGGGCGGCCTGCCTCGCGTCTACTTTTCGCCGGCAGCCCGTCCGCCGTGAGCTGAGCGGGCCGGCCGTTACGTCCAAGACCGCCGCCGGGCCCGAACGCGGCCGCGCGTTGGATATCGGAGGAGGTGGACCCACGCTAAGACCTCCCCCCGCGGTCGCGGAGGGGGGAGAGCGTCTCGCCGAGCGACCGCACCCAGGTCGCCCCACGGACGGCCGCCGGATCCCTGCGGTGCGGCGACAACGGGCCGTGAGCGCGGCGACGGGCTACGGGGAAGGGGCCAGCCGGGCGTCCCCCTCGAGCACGTACCGGGCCTCTTCGGCGAGGGTCTCGTCGAACCCCGGACCGGGGGCTCTCCGGCGCTCCTCCTCGATGATCCGATGGGCGAGCCACTCGAAGTCCGCGAAGATGAGCGGGTCCTTGCTCTGAGCTCTCCACCGCGCGAGAAGGTCGACCGGACGGGTCATGCGCGTGTAGTACGCCGTGATCCAGGTGCCGAAGGCGTCCCGGACCAGCTTTCGTTCGATCGCGCGCGTCCGGGTCAGCGAACCGAGGAGTTGGAAGAACAGCCCCACCTCCCAGTCGTCGGGCTCGTCGGTACGTTCGTCGCCGAGAAGCCAGGTGCTGAGCGTCCTTCGGGCCTGTCGGTACCGGGGACCGGAGAACTGGTCGCGCAGTTGGAGCAGCGTGGACGCGGAGTGAAGCCGCTGGTTCTGACGCAGCTGCCAGAAGGCGAAGACCAAGGTCCCGACGGCCAGCACCCATGTGGCGAGGATCGGGACCCAGACGGTGAGGTCGATGCCGCCCATTCGGAACCATCCCTCCGGTGGCGTTTAAGATTTCGGCCGCGGAGGGGGGACGCGGGGCGAAGTGCTGTGTCACGATTTGTTGACGAGAGGTCCGACCGGTAGGGGACGACCGGGCATCGAGGCGCCCCTCAAGTAGCTTCTCACCGCCCA
>JAKAPG010000248.1 GCA_021823085.1 Thermoplasmata archaeon
GTAGAGTCCGGTTACTGGTTCCGCTACTTGAGCGAGGGGGGTGGCGGGGGGAGCTCATGCTTCCGTCCCCTCCACCCATTGGAGGAACTGGCCCAGCTGGACCTCTTCCGGCATCTTCCGCTGCCACGCCTCCGCGGGCGTCTCGTAGATCTCGGTCCACAGCGACTCGTGGATCTGATCGTTGTACCATCCCACGAACTCCTCGAGGGTGGCGAACCGCCACCGATGCCGATCGTATTCGTACCACAGACGTTCGAGCTTTCCCTTGGTCTGGGGGTGGTTCACCCCGCTGACGACATGGCGGATCCCGTGGTCCGCCAGATACCGACCGAACTGCGTGGGTTCCGAACTCGGTGGGTCCGCCTTGTTGGCGAAGAACTGGGATCCTCGGTCGGTGTTGACCTCGCGGAGTGAGAGCCCCCACTGCTCCGCCTGCTCTCGGGCCGCCTCGAGCGTGGCGATCGCCACCGCGGCCGTCTCTTCCGAGAACTCCCCTCGGGCCAGCACCTTCCGACTCGCATCGTCCTCCCACAGGATGCAGTGAGGGTGCTGGTCGGTCGTTCGGTGGAAGTCGCCGTGGACGAGCGACCCGGAGTGTTCGCGCTCGTAGCGGACATACCGTCGGCGGCGCTGCTTGCGGGGGTTGGGGACGACCCAACCCTGGGCCTTCCCGTAGCGATAGATCTGCATCTTCGGGATGTGGATGCCGCGGCGGGCGAGGGCCTTGTAGAGCTTCGTGGCGCCCCGACGCGTGCGGCGCCACTCCTCGTCCAGGATCCGCTTCTGTTCCTCGGTCAGGGGCGCTGCCGGGGGCCTCCGCCGAGGGTTGAGGCGAGGCACGACCCCGGACTGGCGCCATCGTTGAAGTGGACGTGAAAGTACCTTCATCCACCCATCTCGCCTTCGGCGAGGTGTGAACTCGGGCCTGGGCGGCCGGGAAACCCCTTGCGCCTCAAGCGCGAGTCGAAGTATGGCCGCCCCAACGACGGGTCCATCTGTGCGCTCGGCCCGACCGGCCCTGTCGCACGTACAAGAGGGTGTCGAGACCCGGACCCGAGTTCGCGCTGCGAAGGAGGGAGGAACGAACGTGTCGCCAGAAACGCCCGCGCCGCCCGTGCCGAACTATCTCCGACCGTGTGTGAGCCTCGACGTTCACAAAGGATCAATCACGGCCACGCGGATGGATCCCGGAGGACAGGTCGTCCAGACCTGGACCTTCCCGACCACTCGGACCGAAATCGCTTCCCTGGCCCAGAGCGTGCCGGGCTCGGTTCCCGTGGTCCTGGAGGCCAGCACCCCCGGGAAGGCCGTCGCAATCGTGCTGAAGGAGGCCGGGTGCGAACTCCACATGGCCGCGCCCAACAAAATCCCCAAGCCCGACGTCAAGACGGACCAGCGCGACAGTGTTCGTCTTGCCCACCTCTACCAGAGCGGTTCGATGCCCGAGTGCTACGTGCCCCCCCCGGAGGTGGAGCACCTTCGCCTGCTGACGCGCAACCGTCGGGACCTCGCGACGAAGGTGACCCTGGTGAAGAACCAGGTCCATGCGCTCGTCACCCGCAACCTCGCGGACGCCGAGATGAAGGGGGTATCGGACTGGTTCGGTGTCGGTGGGCTACGCAAGCTCGTCCGTCTTCCTCTTCCGTCCGAGGAGCGGGCCCATCTCGCCCGTTATCTCGAGCAGCTCGAACTCCTGGCGCACCAGGAGGAGTCGATGCAGACGGAGCTCGCCCAGATCGCCCGAGGCCGCGCCGACATGCAGCTGCTGATGACGATTCCCGGGGTGAGCTTCTACACCGCCGTGGGGATCATCGCCGAGATCGGCGACATCCGACGGTTCCCGGACAAGCAGCACCTCGCCTCGTATGCGGGGCTGGTCCCGAAGGCCGATGATAGCGGGGACGCGAAGGGCCAGCAGCACCGCCCGGTGAAGAAGGGGAACATGGTGCTGAAGTCGTTCCTCTGCACGGCGGTGAAGGGGATGCTGAAGGCGAGCCAGTCGACAGCGGTCGCCGAGTTCTACCGAGCCAAGGCTCGGTCGTTGCCGGTGCAGAAGGCGCAGGTCGCGGCGGCTCGGAAGCTCTCGGCGGAGGTCTGGAAGATCCTGACGTTCGAGGTACCGTATCACGAGCAAGACGCGGATCTCACTGCGAGGAAGGAACAGAGAATGAGGAGCATCGCTCAATCACCGGCCCCCGAGGTCACCGAGGAGCAGTTGAGCGGACTGGCTGATCGAGTGAGCGGCAAAGCGGAAGTGCTCGCCCGCCTCCAAGAAGAGGCCGGTGGCGAGGACACGGAGGTCGGCGATGTCGGCTAAGAAATCACGGGGCTCGAGGCGCTTTCACAAGAGGAGTTTCCTCAGCCAGCGGACGCTCACGCCCCACCGGGCGGCCGGCCGACCGTCTCGGGGGGAGTGGCCGTTCCCTGCGCTTGTCGGATGAGCCACTCGATCCGTCGGTCGGTCAGTCGGGTCACGACGGAGGAGGTCCCGGGACCGAACGCCGCTCTCCCCCTGGACCCCCTCTTTCCTGGGCACGGAACCCGGCGGACT
>JAKAPG010000249.1 GCA_021823085.1 Thermoplasmata archaeon
TCTGAACACGGCGTAGGCGACGTAGCGCGGGACGCTCGCCGAGGCGATCGTCAAGCTGATGACGAAGCTGAGAAGGGTGCCCATGTTCGAGAGCGTGCTTCGGACCCCGCTGATGGAGCCGAAGGTCGAGGGCGTGGCCTGGCTCATGATCGCGGTGGTGTTCGCCGGGTAGAACATCCCCGAGCCGATGCCACCGAGGATCGAGATCGCCGGCACGTACCCGAGCCAGGTGTCGACCGAGAGCGTGGAGTAGAGGACGACCGCTCCGGCCATGGCCGCGATGCCGGCGGTCGCGAGGACCCGCGGGCCGATCCGGTCGACCCGTCGCCCCATGTACGGTCCGAGGAAGGCGCCGACGAGGTACCCCGGGACGAGGAGCAGGGAGGCATTGAGGGGCGAGAGGCCGCGGAGCCCCTGGAGGTACATCGTCAGTAGGAAGATGACCGAGAGGTACCCGAGCGCCTGGAGGAAACCCGCGATCAGCGAAAAGCCGAGGAGCCGGTTCTTGAGCTGACGAAGGTCGATCATCGGGCGGTCGGCCCGGAGCTCGAGCGCGATGAAGACCGGGAGAAGGAGGAGTCCGACCCCGACGTACGCGGCGTTCGTGACCGTCGTCCCGTACGAGGCGATCTCGATCGCGCCGTACGAGACGAGGGTCAACGCCGCGGAGAGGCTGAGGAAGCCCGGCACGTCGAAGCGGACCTGTTTACGCTCGGTGCGCGGGAGAGTGCGGACCCCCTGAACGACGGCCACGATGCCGATCGGGATGTTGATGAAGAAGATGTACCGCCAGCCGATCAGCGTCGTGATGACGCCGCCCATGAGGATTCCCAGGATCGCGCCGACGCTCCAGCCGAAGACGAGGTAACCGAAAGCGCGCCCCCGCCGCTCCGGAGGGAAGACGTGGGAGATCAACGCCGCGCCGTTCGCGAAGAGGACCGCGCCGCCGACCGCTTGGATTGCTCGCGCCAGGATCAACACTTCCGCGGTAGGGGCGAACCCCGAGAGCGCCGAGCCGATGGTGAAGATCGCGAACCCGGCGTTGTAGACCAGGCCCCGCCCCAGGAGGTCCCCGAGCTGCCCGGCCTGCGTCGTCAGGGCCGTCGTGATCAGGAGGTAGATCAGGATCGTCCAGATCACCGACTCGAGCGGCGCCCCGAGCTCGCTCGCCATCGTCGGGAGCGCGAGGATCACGATCGTGCTGTCGACCGCGACCATCAGCGAGCCGAGGGTGGTCAAGATGAGCGTGCTGGTCTCGTGGGAGGTGAGGCGGGACGACCTCGGGGCCCCGACCGGAGCGCCGCTCGTGGACGGCGGGATGACGGTCCGTACGGGGGCGGCCATGGCTCAGGAAGTTAGGCGCTTTGGAAGGGAGCATTAGAGGTCTTGCCCCCGAGTTACGTCCCGGTCACTCGGCCGGGGTCGACCGATCGCGCTCGACGTTCACCGTGCGGCTCTCCCTCGAGGGAACGGAGAAGATTTTCTTGCGATGCCGAGGGCTTTCTCGCCAAGCAAGCGCGCGTCCGGGCCAAACGCTCAAGAACCCCGGGTCGGGTCGGTCGGGCCGAGAGATCTTCCATGGCGTACCGTACCACGATGACCGGGAGCTGGTTCCGCTCGAGCGAGATCATGGGGCTTTTGGCCCAGAGCACGACCGGGGAGCTCCCCATCGCCCACTCGGCCCAGTACCTGGCCGCGGAGCGGACGGCGATCCGCGAGCAACTGCACCCGCTCGGTAGCTCCCACGGACTCTACGAGGTCTCGAACGGACAGCAGCGCGTGTCGGGCTACACGACGTTCCTGCCGAACCGCTTTCGCGGTTTCTCCGACCGCGAGCGGGCCGGACTACCCATGACGCCCGAACTCGTGCGCGAGATGGTCGAATCAAACCCGGCGATGGCCGCGGCGCTCGGAAGCACCCAAGCCGCGTTCCTCCTACCGAAGATCGTCCGACCCCTCGAGTACGTCGGAGGGGAGAGCGCGGCACGAGAGGCGCGGGACGCCTCCGTCCTGGCCCGGGAAGAGGGGGCGCCCAGCGTCTTTCTTCCCTCCCCCTCGCCCGGCGTGATCACGATCTTCTATCCAAGGAACCGGGAGGTCTACCCGACCCACCTCGACTACCTTAGGGGCGTCGCCCGGGAGATCGCAAAGGAGTACCGGGCGATTCTCGAGGTCCCCGGAACGGTCCTCCAGATCGACGCGCCGGACCTCGCGATGGGCAAGCAGACCGGCTCCGACTGGGGGATGGAGTTCGGCGAGGCGCTCCCGCACCACGTCGATCTGATCAACGAGGCGATCCGGGGGCTCCCGAAGGAGCGGATCCGGGTGCACTACTGCTACGGGAACTATGCCGCCTCCCACGAGCTCGACGCCCACTTTTCATCGGTGCTCCCCGAGCTGACCCGCCTCAACGTCCGCGCCGTCGTCGGCGAGCTCGCGAATCCTCACCATGAGGGGGACCTCCTCCTGCTGCGCCGGTTCGTCCGTGAGCACGGATGGCCCTCGAAGCTGGGCTTCGTTGGGGGAATGATCGACGTCAAGACCCCGATCG
>JAKAPG010000250.1 GCA_021823085.1 Thermoplasmata archaeon
ACCGCGCACCGGGACCGACGTAGCGCGGCTCACGCGGTCGAAAACCGCGCGGAACCGTCTAATCCACTCTCCGTCTACTCGTCGGTCACGGAGCACCTACGATGAAGATCCAGTCGGTCGAACCGATCGAGGTGGCGGCGCCCGCGGACGAACTGTCCTCGCCCTGGAGCTCGACCGTCATCCTCGTGAAGGTGACGACCTCGAACGGAGCGGTCGGCTGGGGCGAGTCTCCGACGACCCTCATGACCCACCCGGTCCGCGAGAGCGTGCGAGAGGTCGCCCGTTTCTACGAGGGTCGCGATCTCTCGGAACACCACGCCGCGCTGCGGGAGTTCGAGCGGTACTCGTTCTACCGCTCCCGCTCGATGGAGGCGACCAGCGCCCTCTCGGGGGTCGACATCGCCTGCTACGACCTGATCGGCCGGGAACTGGGGGCCCCGATCTCGACCCTGCTCGGGGGTCGGATCCGCGACCGCGTCCGGGCCTACTCGAACGGTTGGTACTCGGACGCGATCCGCCCGCAGGAGTTCGCCGAGAAGGCCCGGGCGATGGTCCGCTCGGGGTTCCGCGCGCTCAAGTTCGACCCGTTCGGCGACCAGTACCGGACCCTTTCCCCCGAGGGCCTCGCGGCGGCGGTCGATCGGGTCGCCGCCGTGCGGCACGCGGTCGGAGAGATGGTCGACCTCTTGATCGAGTACCACGGACGCTTCCTGCCCGAGGCGGCGGTCCGGGCCGGCCGGGCGCTCGACGAATTCCACCCCCGCTTCATGGAGGAGCCCGTGATCCCGGAGCTCACCGACTCCCTCGCCGAGTTCCGGCGCGCGGTCCGGACGCCGGTCGCGCTCGGAGAGCGGCTGCTGACCGCCGCGGACTTCGAAAGCTTCCTCCGCCGCGGCCTCGTCGACATCCTGCAACCGGACATCACGAACTCGGGCGGGTTCACCTACGGGCGGGAGATCGCGGGCGTCGCGGCGGCCCACGGGGCCCCGGTCGCCTACCACAACGCCTTCGGACCCGTCCAGACGGCCGCCACGCTCCAGATGGACGCGGTCCTCCCGACGTTCTTCCTCCAGGAGAGCTTCGAGGCGAGCTGGCCGGACTGGAAGCGATCGCTCGTGCGGGGCTACGAGATCGACTCTGGAGAGTTCGCGATCCCGTCGAAGCCCGGGCTCGGAATCGAGGTCGACGAGCGGGCGGTGGAGAAGTACCGCTCGGAGATGGTCGACCCGATCGGGCCGGAGCCTCCCTGGGTCATCGCCGGAACCTGGGTCCGCCGTACCCCCGGGGCCGGACCGCCGAAACCGACGGGGGCGTCGGAGCGGCCTCGACGTCGCTGAGCTGGCCAGCGCAGACCCTCAGGGCCGCGGCGGTCGCGATGCCGCCTAGGAGGTGCTGACCGACAGGTCGATCGCCAGGTCCGCCCCCGCGTCGTTCGGCACCTGGATCGTAAAGCCGATCCGACCGTCGTCGGTCCCCGGCGGAACGGTGATTGGAAGCGACGGGTCGGAGTGGAGGAGGAGGAACGGTCCGGTGACGTTCACCTGCTCGATCGTATGGCCCACCGTGTCGAAGTTCGAGAACTGCCACTGGACGACGAGGGTCGATCCGACCGCGACCTCGGTCGGGTACCCCTCGGCCCCGGTGTAGCTGAACTCGGACGCGCCGAACCAGCCGACCCCTTGGGAGGTCGTGCCCTGCTGCAAGGTGAAATCGACAGCGCTCACCGTCATCGTCTTCGACGGCGGCGACGGCAACACGAGCACCCCGAACCCGATCAGCACGAGGAGCAGGACCACGACGAGCGTCGCAACGAGGATCCCGAGGGTGATCGCGCGCTGGCGGATGCGTGGCCTCATGCGCGCCCCCCCCCGCGCGAGGACGACCGGCGCGTGTCGGGCCTGCCGCGGTGGGCTTGGACGGTCCGCCTCGACATCGGTCGACGCCTCACGCCCCCGTCGGCGGAGCGAGCGTGTACACCGGGATGGTCGCGAGCGTCGTCTGGGGAGTTCCCGTGTAGGTCAGGGAGAAGTTGCACGCCGACGGGGTGGTGAAGCACCAGGGCGGCGCGCCGTGGTAGTCGTCCGCGTCCAGGATCGGCGAGAGACCGCTCGACGGGCAGGGATAGATCCCCACCACGCAACCGTAGTCGAGCGGCCATCCCCCGTTGTGGATGTACAGGATGTATGTATCGCCGACCTGGAGGTATTGGGCATCCTGGCTCACGGGCACAAACATCCCGAGCCGATTGTACAGGGTGCCGAACGCCCCGTTGTGGAACCCCCCGGCGTCAAAGTTCCCGCAGTAACCGAGGAGCGGGGCATCCGCCGCCGGGGCGCTCGTCGCCCCGGGGTACCAGCTCATCGAATCGAGGGTCCCCTGAACGAGCGTGGTGGCGCCCGTGACGTTGTTGCAGACGAAGCTGAACACGATGTCGCTGAGAAGGAAGTTCGTGGCCGAGACCTGGGAGATGATGATCTCGCTCGTGTTGAGGAGCGAGAAGTTCCCGGAGACGTTCGGCGGACGGCACTGCGCCTGCCAGTCCGAGATCG
>JAKAPG010000251.1:0-1403 GCA_021823085.1 Thermoplasmata archaeon
CGGCGGAGCCCTGCGGATGCTTCGTGCCCTGGCCTCCCGGCACCCCGCGTCGCTCTCCCGGGTCGACCTGGGCGTGCTCGGGGAGGTCGCTCCGAACTCCGGCACGTTCTCGGACTACCTGTCCCTCCTGCGCCGCAACGGCTTCATCCAGGAGCTCGCGGATGGAACAATCGTCTGCTCCCCGGAGGGTATCGAGCACTCCGGGGTCAGCGCGGCGAACCGAACGGCCCCGGCCGAGGTCCAGGCGTCCGCCATGTCGAGAGTGTCCGGAGGGGCCCGGAGGATGCTGGAACAACTGATCCAGGTCTACCCGAGCGCCCTGCCGCGCGCCGAGCTCGGCGAACGGGCGGCGATCGCCCCGGGCTCCGGGACGTTCTCCGACTACCTCTCGATGCTACGCCGTCTCGGGTTCGCCGAGGTCGAGGGGCAGCAGGTCCGCGCCAGGGAGGTTCTGTTCGCGTGACCGCTCCCAAGGTCTACGTCGCGTCCTCGTGGCGGAACACGATCCAGCCCGAGGTCGTGCATCTGCTCCGATCGCAGGGGTTCCGCGTCTACGACTTCAAGGATCCGGCCAACGACAAGGGGGCGTTCAAGTGGTCTGATCTCGGCATCGAGCGTCCGGAGGACTGGCCGCCCGAGAGGTGCATCGAGTTCCTCAGCCACCCCAGGGCGGAGGAAGGGTTCCGCCAGGACTTCGACGCCATGCTCGCTTCGGACGCCTGTGTCCTGGTCCTTCCGGCGGGGAGGTCCGCGAACCTCGAGGCGGGCTGGTTCGTCGGCGCAGGGCGACCGCTGGTTGTCCTCAAGGATCACGGCAACCCCGACCTGATGTACAAGATGGCGACGCGGGTCGTGGCGACGGTTCAGGAGATCGTCCCGGCGCTGATGGCCGCACTGCCCGAGTGTGACCACGACTTTCCGGACCGCGACGGACGCTGCGTCAGCTGCGGGCGGGGGGTGCTCGTGTGACCGTCCCCACCCATGCCTTCGTACCCGTGAGGTCGCAGTACCTGTCGAGACCAGTCGTCTACTGCTCGGTGTGCGGGCACCGCGACTTCTGGCACGACGAGGGACGGTGCATCGGCTGTGCGGAGCCTTCGGGTAACTACCGGGAGGTCGTCGGTCAAATCCGACTGGGCCCACTTACCGTCAGAGAATCGCCGCTTCTTGCCCCCCTGGTGCGGCCCGAGTTGGGCCCGACTTCTGGCGCTCACGCCGAGCGGATCCTTCGACGCCAGCTCGACCTTCTTTCGGAACCGCAAGGAAGTCCAACTCCTTCTCCGGGGCCGGCGACGGCCCCGGTTCTTTTGGTCGGGCTCTGTAAGATCTGCGGGCAGATCCACGAGCTGAACGGGAGGCTCTGCCCGTGAGCTCGTTCGTCTTCCCCGTGAGGAAGATCGGAA
>JAKAPG010000251.1:1413-2547 GCA_021823085.1 Thermoplasmata archaeon
GCCGGGGGAGTCTGATGGCCCCGCGAACCGCGCGCGGATACTATCGGAGTCTGACTCAGTTGCCGGATCACAATGCCCCTCCGTCAGAGACGGCCTTCCCCGGGCCAGACCCCGACCCTCTCCAACCCCTCCCCCGGACCCGACTTACTCCCCTTAACTCCCCCCTTACTCCCCCTAACTCCCCTCCCCCGAAGACCGAGACCAAGCTCTTCCTTGATCATCGCACGAAGTCCATCCTCCGCGCCCAGGCCAAGACGTGGGCCAATCGAAACCTTCCCACGTCAAAGATTCGTCATAGGCCACCCCTGCTCACGGCCTACGTAGAATTCCTCGTGCGGGAGCGCGAGAGGCTTTCCCCGGCTCCGCGCGCGGTTTCGGAGGGAGAGAGCAAGCGACGGGTGCGATTCGCCCGCGCGGTCGCGCCTTGGAGCCCCACGCCGCACATGTACGACCGCCCCAAGCCCCCTCCCAGGCTGCCCCTTGACCGGCCCTCAGCACCGTTGAGGTATGCCCTCCTCACTGAGTTCCCCAAGAATGGCGACGCCGCCTGCCGGAAGAAGGCACTTGAGGCGCTTCAATTCAAGATCATCTCGGCTGTTTGGGACAACGAGGTGCTCGAGCCCTCCACAATCTCGATCTGCGAGGTTGAGCGACTTCGGTTCCTGAAACCGGCCGACGCCGTCAGGTTCTGCGAGGCTGCGGCCGCGAAGGGAGGTGGGAGATGACCGGGTGTTCGCCTCCCCCGAACCAGAGGAACGGCCCGGCAGGCACCTGATCTATGCGGCAGCGGCTGTCGGCCTTGTTGCGGCGGTCGTCATCGGGCTCTACTTCGCGTTCTCCCTGATCCTGAGCGCCATAGCGAGTCACTGGCCATGACCCTTCCTACTCCCGCCAGTAAAGGCACGGTTGCGGGCCCAGCTGGATCCGCGCTCGGGGAGCCCGGTCCCGCCGTTCCCCGACCGGACGAGAGTCGGAACCCCTTTCGACCGAAGCTCTGCCCGATCTGCGGAATGGTTCACGCCGTGGGCGCGTGTCCCTGAACGCGCGCGTAGTCAAGGCTGCCACGTATGCGAGCACCCGGAATGGGTAACTCTCCGTCAGCCGGGACGGTCTAATTCCGCACGGAATAACTCA
>JAKAPG010000252.1 GCA_021823085.1 Thermoplasmata archaeon
ACCTCCTCCACCCCGGACACGTCTACTTCCTCCGGGAGTCGCGCAAGCTCGGGGATGAGCTCGTGGTCGTGGTCGCGCGCGACCAGACGGTCCGACGGTTGAAGCACGAACCGTACGTCCCCGAGCTCATGCGCCGCGAGATGGTCGAGGCGCTTAAGCCGGTCGACAAGGCCGTGCTGGGTAGCAAGACCGACATCTACCAGACGGTCGTCGAGCTCAAGCCCGACATCATCACGCTCGGCTACAACCAGGCGTGGAACGAGCAGGAGATCGAGCGCGAATGCGCCCGGCGCGGAGTTCCCGTGAAGGTCGTCCGGATCGGGCCGCTTCCGCACGACGAGCTCGCCACCCGCAAGATCGTGGAGCGTATCCTCGAACGGGGCCCCCGCAAGGAGGCGAGCGCGTGAAGCGGATCGGCGTCCTCGACACGACGTTCGCCCGGGTCGATATGGCGTCGGCCGCGGTCCGCGCGCTCCAAGGACGCGGCACCGGGTTTCGCATCGTCCGGCGGACCGTCCCGGGAATCAAGGACCTCCCGGTCGCGGCGCGCGAGATGTTCCGGCAGGACGGCGTCGACCTCGTGCTCGCGCTCGGGATGCCGGGTCGGGCCGAGTACGATCGGACCTGCGCGCACGAGGCCTCCCTCGGCCTCATCTGGGCGGGCGTTCTCGAGACCCGTCCGATCCTCGAGTGCTTCGTCTTCGAGGGCGAGGCGTCGACCGACCGCGAACTCGACACGCTCGCGCAGCGCCGCGCCGAAGAGCACGCTCTCAATGCCTACGCAATGCTGTTTCGGCCCCAGGACCTCGCCCGGGCGCGAGGGAGCGGCCTGCGTCAGGGCTTTCCCGACGCGGGAGCCGTCCGACCGGTGCGGTAGGCGGAGAGATTCGTTCACGGCTCATCGAGCGAGATGGAAACGACACGGAGGTAAAACACAATGAGTCCACCGGCGACGAAGGCAGGCAGCGGCATCCGGATCGCAATCGCGGCGAGCGAGTACAACTTCGACATCACGCTCGCGATGCTCGAGCGTGCGAAGGAGGAGGTCGGGTTCCTGGGGGCGACCCTGGGGCCGATCGTCAAGACACCGGGGGTCTACGACCTCCCGCTGGCGACGAAGGTCCTCCTCGGAAAGTCCGATGTCGACGCGGTCGTCGCGCTCGGGGCGGTGATCGAAGGGGAGACGCAGCACGACGAGATCGTGATGCAGCAGGCGGCGCGCAAGCTCGCCGACCTCGCCGTGGATTTCTCGAAGCCCGTCGGCCTCGGGATCACCGGCCCCGGAGAGACCCGCCTCCAGGCCCAGGACCGGATCGAGAATGCGGCCCAGGCGGTGCGCGCGGTCGTCAAGATGATCCAGCGCCTGCGCGAGGTCGGCTGAGTCCGGATCAGAACCCGAAGCGCCCGCGCAGGAACTCGAAGGCGGTCCGCCCCTTCCGGGTCCGCAGATCGATTCGGAAGTCCGTGTCGCGGACACCGGCCGCCCGTCCTTGGGTGAGGGCGGCGATGAGCTTGGCCCGGGCGCCCCGGATCGTCACGTCCGCCGCGAGATCCGCACCGTCCTGCACGGTTACGATCCCGTCCCGATCGACGGTGAGCGTCGCCGCGTCCGTCGGGCTCTGAACGGTCCAGGACTGGGGAAGATAGCCCCGGATCAGGGCGCCCGTGAACCCTTGAAGGCGGTGTCCGATCTCCGCGGACAGGTTCGGGGCGATCCCGCGCAGCGCCTCGACGAGCTCTCCCATCGTGCGATCGGACCCGCTAGGCGAGGTCGTAGATGAGTCTCGCCCCAAACCGTAAACCCACGCGAGGGTCCCGCGGGGGGGGCGCCGGATGATGCCGCGGGAGCTTTACGCGACCATCGGCTCGACACAGGACCGCGCGATCGAGCTCGCGCGCGCCGGTACCCCGCCCGGGACCCGGGTCGTCGCGCGCCACCAGACGAGAGGGCGCGGCCGCCTCGATCACACCTGGTGGTCGCCCCCGGGTCGCGGCCTCTACCTCACGATCGTGCTCGAGGCGCCGCCGCCGCCGCGGACCCGGCTCGCGCTCGCGATCGGGGAGGAGATCGGCGAGGAGCTGGAGCGGCGCTACGGGATCCGAACGGCGCTCAAGTGGCCCAACGACCTGCTCGTGGAGCGCGCGGGGTCGGCCCGGAAGATCTCGGGGATCCTCCTGGACGAGGTGGAGGGGCCGGACCGCCTGTACGAGATCGCGGGGATCGGGGTCAACGTCCGTTCGATGACGGACGACGCACCGCAAGAGCTGCGGACCCGGCTCACCGCGATCGAGGACCACGTGAGCTCGCCTCCGACCTTGGACGAGGTCGAGGAGTGGGTCTCGTCCGCGGCGATGCGCGCGGTCGACGAGCTGAAGGTGCCCTCCCGGGCGGCGGACCTCCTCGAGCAGTGTCGCAACCGCCTGTACGGCCGAGGGAGGCCGGTGCGGGTCGACGGCGTCATCGCGGGACGGATCGACACCCTCGGGGACGAGGGCGAGCTCTGGGTCGTCCGGGGGGGCGATCGGATAGCGATAAGGGCGGGC
>JAKAPG010000253.1 GCA_021823085.1 Thermoplasmata archaeon
GGCGATGAAGCGGGACAGCGCGAGCGGCGACGGCTACCTCGTCCACATCATCTCCCCGAAGGAATACCGCGAGCTCACCGAGGACGAAATTAATAAACGTCTGAAGGCTCTCAAGATTCCGTTGCCTGTCGTTCTCCCATAGGCGAGCGGGGCGCGACTCCCCAACCTTTTCGGACCAACCCTTTCCTGAAACGATGAGCTACGATTCTCTGATTGCACAGACTCGGGAGGCCCTGACGGAGGTCCTCCCCGAGACCGTCGAGGTCACGGACGTCGAGCTGGAGGGACCTCACGTGGTCCTGTACACGAAGCAGCTCGACGCTTTCCTGAACGGCGGCGACCTCCTCCGCCAGGTCGCCCAGCGGCTCCACCGGCGCGTGCTCGTCCGCAGCGACCCCGAGAGCCTCATCGATCCCAAGGAGGCCGAGAAGCTCATCCGCGAGACGATTTCGGCCGAGGCGGAGATCAACCAGGTCTTCTTCGAGCCGGAGACCGGCGAGGTCACGATCGAGGCCGCCAACCCCGGCGTTGCGATCGGTCGCAGCGGCTCGGTCCTGAACGATCTCAAACGCCGGATCGGCTGGATCCCCACGGTCGTACGCACCCCTCCGATTCCTTCCAAGACCGTCGAAGAGGTCCGCACGCACCTGCGGAACGTCTTCGACGAACGCCGGTCGTTCCTGCGCAAGGTCGGGGTCCGCATCGCGCGCGAACGCCTTCCCGAAAAGATCTGGGCTCGCTCGACCGCGCTCGGGGGCTACCGAGAGGTTGGGCGGAGCGCGAGCATGCTCTCCACTCAGAACTCGAAGATCCTGATCGATTGTGGCCTCGATCCCGGCTCCGAGCGAACCCCGTACTTCAGCGCTCCGGAGCTATTGCCGCTCGACTCGCTGGACGCGGTCGTGGTTACCCACGCGCACCTCGACCACTGCGGTCTCGTACCGGTGCTGCTGAAGTACGGCTACAAGGGGCCGATCTATTGCACAGCGCCGACGCGCGACCTCATGACCCTGATGCTGCTCGATGCGATCAAGGTCGTTAACGCCGAGGCCCGCAAGGGTCTGTACGACTCGTCGCACGTGCGTGAACTCGTCGCGCGCACCATCCCGCTGCGCTGGGGGGAGACCACGGACATCGCTCCCGACGTCCGCCTGACGCTGCACAACGCGGGCCACATCCTCGGCTCCTCGGTCTGTCACTTCCACCTCGGAGACGGGGACTACAACCTCGCCTACACGGGGGACATGAAGTTCGAACGGACCTGGCTCTTCAATCCGACCGCGAACCGCTTCCCGCGCCTGGAAACACTCGTGATCGAGTCGACGTACGGAGGGTACCGGGACTTCCAGCCGAGCCGGCAGGAGGCGACCGAAGCCCTGTGCGGCCTCGCGACCAAAGTGCTCGAGCGCGGCGGGAAGCTCATCATACCGGTCTTCGCCGTCGGCCGTTCCCAGGAGGTCATGCTCGTGCTCGAGGACAAGATGAGGGCCGGCAAGATCCCGCGGGTCCCGGTGTATCTGGACGGGATGATCTTCGAGGCGACCGCCATCCACACCGCCTACCCCGAGTATCTCAACAGCCAGCTGCGCACGCAGATCTTCCAGCAGGGGGACAACCCCTTCCTCTCCGACATCTTCCACCGCGTCGATTCCCAGCAGATGCGCATGAACATCCTCGACTCGAAGGAGCCGTGCATCGTGCTCGCGACGTCGGGCATGATGAGCGGCGGGCCGGTGATGGAGTACTTCCGCAACTGGTCGGGCGAAGAGAAGAACGCGCTCGTCTTCGTCGGTTACCAGGCCGACGGGACGTTCGGCCGACGCCTGCAACGGGGCGTCAGCGAGACGACGTTCATGGATGGCCCGCGCCAGGTCCCGATCCCGGTCCGCTTCGAGATGACCACGATCGAGGGATTCAGCGGGCACTCCGATCGCGCGCAACTGATGAACTACGTCGCGTCGGTCGATCCTCGGCCTCAGCGCGTGCTCGTGAACCACGGAGACGAGTCGAAGGTGATCGACCTCGCCTCGAGCCTCCACAAGAGATTGAACCTGGAGACCCGGGTGCCGTACAACCTCGAGGCGGTCCGCCTGCTGTAGGCCGACGGCCGGTCACTCCCACTCGATCGTGGCGGGCGGCTTGTCGCTCAGGTCGTAGAGAACTCGGACGACCTCACCGGCCAGCTCGCGCGTGATCTGCTCCGCGATCCGGGCGCCCAGGGCGTGCGGGAGCGCCACGGAGCGCGCGGTCATGGCGTCGATCGACTCGACGATCCGAACGCTCACGGCCTCGCCGTGGAACCGGTTGTCCCCGAGTACGCCGACGGTGCGCAGCGGCAGCAGGACCGCGAAGTACTGCCAGGGCCGCGCGAGCTCCTTCGCCGCGACCGCGCGCTCGACCTCCTCCTCGACGATCCGGTTCGCGACGCGGGCTCGGCGCACCCGCTCCGCCGTCACCTCGCCCACGACGCGGACCGCGAGGCCCGGGCCGGGGAACGGCTGCCGGTGGGGATCCGCGATCTTGAGCTCC
>JAKAPG010000254.1 GCA_021823085.1 Thermoplasmata archaeon
CTCGGGGTGCCTGCTCGGGCACGTGGACTGGGCCACAAGAGGGGAACGCACACCCTTCCCTCCAGCGAACGCCAAGGGAGCCCGAGGAATCAAACCTCACCTCAGGACCCCCATACCAGTGGGGAGGAGCGCTGCTGCTGGTGCTCGGGATCGCCTTGCCCATCGGTGCGGTGCTGGCGTCGCGCCACGGGCGCGGATCCTCGGGTCGAGCGATCCGGAGCCGGTGACCGGAATCTTGGTCAAAGGGCAATCGTCGGCGTCTTTATATCCCACGGAGCCGCTGAATGGTTGTCTGTGCTGTCTCTCGGATAGTGGAGCGGCGATGAGCGCGATCCTCGACCTCCCGACTGAGATTCACACGTTCCTCGGTCGGCCGGCACCGCAGACAATCCTCCTCCGGGGCCCTCCGGGCACCGGAAAGACGACCCTATCGCTCTCTTTGCTCTCAAACTTCCGGGGCGCGCGCTTCCTCATCTCGAGCCGGGTCTCCGCCGGCGAGCTGAAGCGCGAATTCCCCTGGGTCGTGAACGGGGGCGGCATCCACTTGGTCGACGCCGCCAGCCGTTCCGGAACCCTCAAAGAGGCTGCCCGGGTCGTCTCCCACCTGGGAGAACTGATTCGCGACCCGGACAAGGAGGAGGGTCTCCGGGGTCTTTGGCTTCCCCAACCCATCCAGGAGGCGGGGAGCCGCGCCGACGCCAGCAACCCCTGCATGGTCGTCATCGACTCCTGGGACGCCCTTGTGGAACGGTATCTCGGCGCGCCGATGACCTCGGACGGGCTTCCCGATCGGGGCGAGCTGGAGCGCCTCATCCTCGACCAGATGGGCCAGGGACCGGTCTTCCTGGTGCTCGTCGTCGAGCGGTCCGAACGCTCTCAACTGGACTACCTGGTCAACGCGGTCCTCGAGACCTCCTCCGACGGGCAGACGGGGCGTCCCGAGCGCTGGCTCCACCTCCGCAAGCTCCGGGGAACCCGGATCGACAGCCCGATCTATCCGTTCACGCTCGAAGGCGCCCGCTTCCAGTGTATCGCCCCGATGCCTCGGTCCGTGTTGAGCCGTAACGTCCGACCCGAGGTTGAACCGGACCCCGTTCCCGGGTCCCTCTGGCCCGGGTGCTCCGACTTCGCGGCGGCGTTCGGCCGTCTTCCGGTCGGCCGCATCACGCTGATCGAGCGAGACCTCTCTGTCCAGACGAAGGCGTTGGTGCTGCTGGTCCGTCCAATCGCCGGTCACGTGGCCCGAAGCGGGGGCCGGGTCTTGCACCTCCTTCCCCCCGACATCGGGGCGGAGGAGGTGCTCCGGATGTACCGGGAGCTCCTCCCCGCCGAGCAGATCGTCCGGCAGGTCCGGATCCAGCTGAGCGCCCCGCTCGGCGAGGTGCCCGAGGAGATGGCCAAGACGATCATCCCCCCTCCGGTCTCTGACGACCGGGGAACCCAGCCCCGGACTCCCGAAGCCGCCCGATTTCTGCGCGAAGCCGGCCAGCCCGGCTCCACCAACCTTTCCATCGTCTGGATCTCGGCGCTGCGGGCCTTCGCCGCCGAGCGGGGCGTGGTGTATAGTCCCGAGACGCTGCCGGGGCAGGCCCTCGCCTACCTGTCCGGTGCTCCCGCCCACACGCTCTTCATCGGCCCGGACGACGACCCGCTGGTCGCCTCGCTCCGCACCATGGCGGCGACCCGGATCCGGTTGAAGTCGAGTGCCGGTCGCGTCTTCGTGTGGGGAGAACAGCCCGCGACGCCGTCGTACGTCCTCGCCGAGGGGGACGAGTCGACGGGGAAGCCGTACCGGCTGCTCCGCGTCGTGTGACTCGGCAGCCACGATTTCGGCTCAAGTATCTTGCGCGTCGGCACCCCTGGCCCGGCGGGGCATGAGTCGGTCAGCGGATGCGCGTCACGCCTTTGGGGTCCTTCCTTTTCCGATATGCGGGATTCGCCGGCGCCTCCTCTTGGAGCACGGGGGGCCAGCCCGTCGGCTCTTCGAACGGAGGCCCGTCCGGCATCGTGTGCACTCGATAGGTCGCGCCGGTGCCGGCGAGGACCTTGTGGATGGCCCGGATGCGGGCCTCGAACTCCTCCACGTTCTGCCAGTGGATTTCGAGGTCGTGCTCGCCCGCGATGAAGGAGACGCCTTCCACTGTCTGAAGGCGACGTCCAACGACCACGGCGTCCGTTCCACCTGACGAGAAGGAGACGTCGACGTACGTGCGCATGGTTCGACTCGGCAGGTGGATTCGATGGTACGATATATTGGCATTGACGGCGCCGAGTCGGATTCGTGACGGGCCGGACACCCGTCGATTCACGCCGCAAGGATCTTCCTCGTCGCCCCAACCACTTCCGACCGTTCCCGGCCTCCGAGGCACGGGTGGCAGTCGCCGAGGTGTTTCTCGAATCCAGTACTTGGCAATCATCCCCACCCTCAGTAGACCGATAGTCCTTGACGGCGGAGTCGTTTCGGCAGGGGCCGTCGATTCTCCACCCGGTCGATATGACCCAGGCGGTAGCCCACGGCCCGCAGC
>JAKAPG010000028.1 GCA_021823085.1 Thermoplasmata archaeon
AGTTGACCAACGGCAAGGCCTTCAAGAAGGGACCGTGCGTTCGATCACCTGACCGCGATCAGCGGTGTCGCCGTAAGAATTCGTCCGCGTCCCGTTGCGCGTCCTTCTTCACTTCGCGATAAAGCGGATTGGTCGAATCGCGTTCGAACGCGAGCTCCGACCCCTCGCTCATCTCCACAAGACGGGTCTCGTACTCCGTGTATCGGTGCCGAATGTACGCCCTCGCCGCGAGTTCCGCCCGCTGCGCCAACAGAAACTTCCGGGTGCGCCCTACGTGCCCGCTACCGACCGGAGTCGCTCGAGCGACCGTCTCTCGCGCGATCTCCTGTGCCAGTGCCCCGTGCTCGGGCCGGAACGCGAGGAAGGCGAGGACCGCGCGCTCCATCTCGGTGCGATACCGCTCCTCGGCACGTACTCGCGAGGGGCGACTGATCGCTCTCTGACGCGCCCGGGACTCCGCCGTCTCGTCCCTCCGCTTCTCCGCGGAGTCCAAGCTCGTTGCGGGACAGAAGACGCCGAGCGTCCCGGTATACCCCTTCCTCCGTTTCAGCAGGACCCAGTGCGGACCCTTCTTCACCTCGCGGGTCACGAACGCGTCACCCGCGGGAACGAACACCCAACCGTCGGGAACGCGGAGGTTCCCGCGCTCGGGATTCCAGTAGCCCTCTCCGTCTCGAGCCTGCCAGATCGGAAGCCCCTTCTGTTCCCTTGGCGACCGGGACGTCATTGACCCACGTCACTCGGGAGCCTCGCGGTCCGACTCCGAAACGGAACCCGCCATGCCCAGCCGCGAACGGCGGATGGCGATCACCTCACCGCCGCGTAGACTCGCCGGGAAGACAGGTCGTACAGCAGGCCGCGCTGACCGAACAGCAGGCGCAACAATGGCAGCAACCCTCGGGACAGTCGCAGCACGCGCACGAAGGTCGTCGGCATTCGCTCGCTCCGCCGTTCGATGTCATAGCTTTTCGAGCCGCCCGGTTCGTCCGAGCGATATCTGAGGGCGACCTTGATAGTCCTTTACCCAGCCCCCGATGATGCGCACCCGATCCCCTTGGGCGACGAGGTCGACCTCGTCACCCCACAGGACCAAGGAGACCTCTCCCGTGTCGTCCTTGAGGCGGCCGTTTCGAACCCGCTTCTTCAGGCCGTCGCGCTGGATGATCTCGCGAACGGGTTCGAGCTGAACCACCGTCGCCTCGATCGTCGCTACGCGGCTCGGGCGCAGGTCGGAGATGAAGGTCTTCGGCGGAACCCCGGCGGACATCGCGTCCGCGATCTCGTGGTAGTGAAAAGAACCTTCGGCCGAACGAGCCTCGTCGATGGGGCCCAATTCGCCGCGGGCTGGAGGTGCAACCGGGCACCCGCACCGTTGGAAAGTAGTCGAGCTGAATCGCGGGGCTTCTTGGCCCGTCACCCGCCGCAAGTACCTCTCCAACGCGTTCACGGGGTCCCGCTTGTCTTGTTCGGCCGTAGTTGCGTGGACCAGAATCTGTGGGTTGCGATCACATGGCTTGGTGAGGCGGCGCGGGATTGAAAGACCCCACCCGGCTTGACTACGACTTAGAACGGTTGCTCCAGTACAGCGACTAGGATATGGCGCAGTATGGTCGATGGCGTTCTCAATCGCCGTGATGTTGGTCGTCTGACGATCATATCCGATACGGGCTACACCATGGTCTGTGCTCTCGACAAACGAGACATTTACAACCCCTGGTACCGATAGAGCGCCGGCCGCAAAATGGCGGTCGCATTGCGGGAAACGTGATGGACAAGGGACGCACTTCCCACAGCTAATGTTCATGTTAACCCAGACGATCGCCTTCTCTCCTGATTTGGAGTAGGAGTTGGTGGGGCGAGAGGATGCACGAATTCGATAGTCACAGCGATGGAGGCTATGATTGCGACTGCCAATCCTATCGCAATCCATCGTCAGTAGGGACTTGGGCTGCGAAGGCGGTGTCCTCTTGTGCCTTGGGTCCCGTCAGAAGGTGCGCCGTGGACGCGGGCAAGCGTTCGATTATCAAGGGTCTGATTCGGATGCACTCTTTCGACATGCTCGGCGAGGCGCTTCCGCTGAATCCATGTCCTGCAGTACGGGCACTTTTCAGTCGGTTTCTAGCCCGCCTTCCCTTTCATGCCCGGCTCACGGGACTCGACTGGCTCCATGCACGTCGATGAACCAGAGTCTCGCTAGCCTTCGGATGGGAACCCACAGAAGGAGGAGGGACCCTACCTCGAGAACGACCAGAGCCAGCAGGACGTACGCCGCGATGCTCACTGCCGAGGCGCTGCCTATCGCAACGACGACAAAGAAGGGCAGGATGGTGCCGCCGCAACCCACAAACATCGAGGCGATTCCGGCCAGCGTCCCTGAAAGCCCAACCGTCTGCTTGAGCTTCCGGTCCCGCAAGGAAGTGCAGAGTTCGTAACGGCCTGCGTACTGACGTGTAATGATCACCAGAGAGACCATCGCGCCGAGAGCAACCGAATAGACCGTCTGATTCAACGTCACACTACTCGTCATTCCGACCCGGATGTCCAAGAAGTTGACGAGGAGGAAATACGCCACGCTCACGGTAGTCCAGAAGGTCGCGAATCCTGCGAGAAACCGCGCCTCGGAGAAGATCTCCCGGAGAAAGGGGGTCTCGGGGAACAAGCGACCGAGGTGGTCTGGATTTCCAGTATTCACGTTCGTCGTCCTGCTTTCGGATGCGCCGCACCCTGTGACCGTGGAGAAGGCTGTGCGGCGGAGGGAGGGAGCATACGATGGATGCGCCGGTGGGTTGGGCGCATCTTTCGGCGTGCGCCAAGAGAGCGAGCAAGCTCGGAGAGCAGATGCTGCCTTTGGGTCAGGTCCGCTAAGGCGCGCTGCACGAGGGCGAGTGTGACGTACTCCTCGAAGTGCTGGGTGGGGCAATGAGGGCACGGTCGGAGTCGTAGGGCCATCGACTCAATCCGGGAAGAGTACCGGCGAAGAAATGATTGAAGGGGGCGCTTGAGCTCCGTCGAGAGCAACGCGGAGAGTGCGGCGGCCTCCCCCTCGTCCTCGTGCGGAAGCTCATAGTGCAACGAGCGTGCGGTGGCCGCGTAGTAGCGGAGGACCGCTCCCCGTGCCTCGCGGAGAAGAGCGAGCTCGATCAACCCTGAGCGCTTCAGCCGTTCCAGATGATACCGTAAAGTGGTGGGAGCCTTGGCGAGCCCCTGCCGCCGGAGCTCGACGTCCAGCTCATCCACCGCCATCGGGCGAGTCGCCAACAGGTCGAGTATCGCGACGCGAGTGGGATCTCCGAGTGCGTGGGCCTCTTCGGGCGAGAGCGCGACCACGGTCCGCACCGGGACCGCCCGGTCCATCAATAGCGCCATCCACACCGATAGTCATCGAGCCCTAGATATACCTATGTTCATGGTTTCACTACTATGAACATAGAATTGGTTAAATAAACTCCATGACTGATTCGGGTATGACCCCAGTCGTTACCGCGGTCCTTCATGTCCGGAATCGGTCAATCCACTGCGTCTCATGCGAGCGGCGAATCGCTCGCGTACTCGGAAGGCTTGACGGTATGCTGAGGGTCCAAGCGAGCTCGGCGAACCAGACGGTCACCCTGGTGGTGGATATCTCCGTGACGTCGTTGGAGCAGGTCCGCGTCCAGCTCGCAAGGGCCGGCTATCCTTCAGCGGAGTATGAATCTCCCGCGTAGCAGGCGATGTCGTCCAAGAACCACCAACGGACCGACTCCCTCTCCCCCGCTACCGAGGTCGTGAAAATCGGTGGCATGCAATGCTCGTTTTGCGTCGCGAGTTTGGAGAAAGCCTTCCGGCAGCTCCCGGGGGTGGTCGAGGCGCACGTAAACCTCGCCCACGAAGAGGCGCTGATTCGATTCGATCCGACGACGACCGGACGTTCGGACTTCAAGCAGACCCTGGAAGAGATGGGGTACACCTATCAGGACTCCGAGAAAGTTCGCCTGCTCGAGGAGGAGGCGAGCGAGCTTCGTGGCGCTCGACACCGGCTGTATGTCGCCGCCGGGCTCACGGCGGCCTCCCTCATACTCATGGCGGTGCGGTACTTGGGCCATCCCGAATCCTGGTTCCCGTGGGGGATGTTGGCGCTCGCGCTGGCCGCGATGTTCGGCCCGGGGTGGCCTATCAAGTGGATGGCCTGGGGTTCGCTACGACGGGGGATCCTAAATCAGCACGTCCTCCTCGAGCTGGCTGCGTTTGGGGCATTGGCGGGAGGGCTCCTCGGCTTTGTCAATCCCGCCTTCCCGATACCGGACTTCCTCGCCGTGGCCACCTTCGTGACGATGTATCACCTTCTGTCGGGCTACGTGTCGCTCGCGGTCCGCACCAAGAGCTCCCAGGCGGTGATGCAGCTCATGGCGTTGCAGCCAGACACCGCTCGCATACTTCGTGCGGGCCGGGAGGAGGAGGTTCCCCTTCAACAGGTACAGGTCGGCGATCGGGTGCGGGTGCGCCCGGGAGAGCGGATTCCGATCGATGGGGTCGTCGAAGACGGGAGTTCGTCCGTCGACCAGAGTCTCGTGACCGGCGAGCCGATGCCCGTGGGGAAGGGTGCCGGCGACGAGGTGATCGGAGGGTCGATCAATCAGAACGGAACGCTCCTCGTCCGCGTCAGCCGGCTTGGTGCGGACAGCTTTCTGCAGCAGATCGCCCAGCACGTACGCGAATCTCGCGCGCTCAAGCCGAGCATCGTGGTCCTCGTCGAGCGGCTACTCAAGTTCTTCGTCCCAGGGGTCATCCTCGCTTCGACCGGGGCTTTCGCCATATGGACGGTCGGAGCTTGGCTCGTTCTCGGGCACCCGGAGTTCACTCGCGCGGTCTTTGCATCGCTCGCCGTCTTGGTGATGGGCTATCCCTGCTCCTTGGGCATGGCCACTCCCCTTGCCATCATCCGGGGGAATGGAATGGCAGCGGGAAAGGGAATCCTGATGCGGTCCGGAGAGCCGTTTCAGACGTTCCGAACCGTCGACACCGTGGTCTTGGACAAGACCGGAACCGTGACCGCTGGCCACCCCGCGGTCACCGAGGTCCATGTTGTTGGCAGTTCCGAGCCGTCTTCCCTCATGAGGTTGGTCGGAGCCGCTGAGACCTCATCGGAGCATCCATTGGGGAAGGCACTGGTCCAACGGGCGTTAAAGGAGGGGCTTGCCCTTCCCACCGCAGAAGGCTTCGAGGCCCATCCCGGAAAAGGAGTTACCGCGTCGGTCGGAGGACAACGAGTCGTTGTCGGCACCGATAGGTTCCTTCGTGAACAGGGAATCGACTCTTCCGCCGCGCGGGCCATCCAAGAGTCCCTCGAAGAGCAAGGGCAGACTGTGGTCCTGGTGGGCGTCGGAACGCATCTCGAAGCCCTCATCGCCGTCGGCGACCCGGTCAAGAACGATGCGCAGGAGGCTGTGGGTCGGCTGCGGGAACGGGGGATGGAGCCCATTCTCATGACCGGCGACAACGAAAGGACCGCCTTAGCGGTCGCGAGGAGAATCGGAATCACCGACGTTCGAGCCGGACTTCTACCGCACGAGAAGGCCGAAGCGGTTCACGCTCTCCAAGCAATAGGCCGTCGCGTAGCGATGGTGGGGGACGGAATCAACGACGCGCCGGCCCTGATGCTCTCCGACGTAGGCATCGCGATGGGGGCCGGGACCGATATCGCCATCGAGTCCGCGGACGTCGTCATCGTCGGAGATCGGCTGGCGGCGGTAGTCGATGCGTACGATATCGCTCGCAGGAGCTACACGAAGACCGTTCAGAATGTAGCGCTCGCATTCGCATTCAACGGCGTGGGGATACCGCTCGCCATGACGGGCTTGGTTTCCCCCATCTGGGCAATGGTCGCGATGGTGGCGAGCGTGAGCCTGGTACTGGCCAACTCTCTTGGAGGTCGGCTGGCCCTCCGGGCTCGCCCCGGACTCTCCTTCGGCTCCCATCGGTCGATCCGATCGCCAAGTGCGCGCCCGTCGACGGGTGGCCCAAGCACCCATGTCTCGTCGTTCGAAGGCGACGCTACAGCTGTTCGCCCCTCAGACATTCGATGATCCGATCACGTACGGTGTCAGCATCTTGTTCACACCCGAACGGCCACCGTGGAGCATGACACCGGTTGCCCGAAAGGGGACTTCAGTCCCGCTCCCAAGAGGCCCTTTGACCACGCGAGGGTCGACGAGGTCCGAAACTCGTCCGCCGGACCCTTTCGGTCCGGCGGTCATCGTGTACGTTCCCACCGTAGGGCATGGTCGCTGAGGAGGTCGAGTCGCACCGGTCCGGGCTGGGGAACCGCAGCACTCCGTGAATCGCGATCAAGCGCTCTCTTTTAGGCGAGAACCCCTGAACCCTTCACAGGGGTCATCCCAGGGTCGATGACGATAGGCGGCGCACAGATTCGGCTCGATAGCTGGTTTGTCCGGAATCAGGATCGACTGCGAACGAGTCTGCGCGTCGCCCTCGGGGTTGTCCTCTTCATCGACGGCGCGTTCAAGTTTCAGCCCGGGTTTGTCAGTAGCTTCTCGGTCCCTCCTCAGACTTCGCCCTCGTGGCTGGACCCCTGGTTTGCCTTCTGGTCGGCTCAGGTCAGCGCCCATACCGCCTTTTGGGTCTACATGACCGGCGGCTTCGAGCTTGCTCTGGGGCTGGCCCTCCTCTTTGGCTTCCTCCGGAAGATCGCCTACTCGGCGGGCATCGTCCTGATGTTGCTGATTTGGGCAGTACCGGAGGGGTTCGGCACTCCGTACGGCCCGTCGTCCACCGACATCGGTACTGGGGTGATTTACGCCATGTTTCTCCTCAGCCTCCTCCTCTTCGATGCCATGCTTGGCCCCGGCCGATATTCTCTGGATGGGGCAATCATTCGACGCTGGCCCGGGTGGGCTAGGGTGTCGGAAGTTCAAAGAGCGATTCCGGCAAGAGAGCCTCCATAGTCACCCCCGACCCGAAAGTGGCACGATGTTTCGCAGCCCGAAGGGCTCGGCCGTCCGGGTTTCGGACCGCTTCGACCGTCGCGGGGTGAAAGGGCCTGTTGTTGAGCATCCCACCCTCCGGGCCCTCGTTTTGCAGAGGGCGGCGACGCGGCGTGCGGCGAGTCTCCACGAGGCAGAGATGCTGTCGATCGCCGCGAGGTCGCCACTCCGGGCGTACGACAGAGGCGGAAGCTGCAAACGACAAAGTGACGTCACTCGACTCCCTCGGCGCAACGCCGACAAACGTAGTCTGAACCGCTGACAAAGGCGGAGCCTACGCAATCGCCGTCGGAAAGGGGTCAGATCTGTCGGGGTCGGGTACGGTGGCCCGACGGATCGGGAGCGCCACCTCCCTCAGGTCGAAGTGTCCTCGGGAGGTGCTACCCCATTCTGTCCGGAGTCGGTAGTCGCACCTGTCGGCGTCCGATTCGGAGGGGCCCAGACGCGAGTGGTTCCCCGAAACGGTGCGGGTTGTGTTCGTGCAGCGGTTTGAACCACAACGTGCAGACCGTGCACGGTCCCAAAGGGCGTCGAGGGGATGGCGAACGCAAGTCCCCGCTCGAACATCGGCGCTGACGCGGGCCACCCCGCGCCCGCGCAGGGGCGTCTCGCTCCGTCAAATCCCTCCAAGAAAGGAGGCGGCAGTCGTGGAGATCAAGGTCGGACAACCGTGCGGAATCCCACCCTCGTTCGGAGCCGGTCCGCCGCCACGCCGATCTCGTCCAGGGAGACCTCTCCCGTGACGACGGGGTCGAGCTGGACTCGACCCTGGCGGACGAGCTCGATGACGCGCGGGTAATCCACGGGTCGACAGCCCAGCGATCCCACGATGCTGTACTCGAGGAACATCGTTCGGTGGGCCGGAAGGACGGCGGGGGAACTACTGTACCCCACCAGACAGAGACGTCCGCCGCGCCGCAGCGTCGTGAAGGCGAGGGCGATCGTCGCGGGGGAGCCCACGGCCTCGATGGCCACATCCATCCCATCTCCGACGAGCCTCCGGACATCCTTGCCAAGGTCGCTGTCCTCGCCGGGATTGAGGGCCCACCTCGCGCCCAGTCTCTGCGCGACCTCGAGCTTCTTGTCCTCGCGATCGACCGCGAGGACGAACGCACCCGCAGCGGCGGCCATCTGGACTACGTTGATCCCGATCCCTCCGCAGCCGATGACGGCCACCCGTTCTCCCGGGCGAACGCGGGCTCGGCGGACCACCGCGTGGTAGGGGGTGGTCAGCGCATCGGAGATCACGCATCCCTTGACCGGGTCGATCTCCGGGGGGAGGGGAACGACGTCCTTGCCGGGCACGATCACGTACTCGGCGAAGCCTCCGTCGACGTGGTTCCCGACCATGCGCATCTCGGGGCAGATGTTCTCCCGGCCGGCACGGCAGTAGACGCATCGCCCGCACGGGAGTACGGCCGGCACGAGAACGGGAGTCCCCATCGCGAACTCCTCGGTGCCCGGTCCGAGCCGATCGATGCGTCCGGCGATCTCGTGCCCCAGGATGACCGGGGGAGGTTTGGCCGTCAGGACCCCATGGTCCAGGTAGTGAAGGTCCGTGTGACAGAATCCGCAGGCCACGACCTCGAGCCGAACCTCCCCGAGTCCGGGCTCAGGAGTCGGCACTTCCTCGATGGAGAGCGGCCGGCCGGCTCCTCGCAATACGGCGGCACGCATCGGGACCTTCACCCGGCCCTCGGGGGCCAATGGGGCTCTCGTTTCTCCAGAAACGCGCGCAGCCCTTCTTCCGCCTTCGGCAGGTTCATCAGCTCGTCCAAGTAGATCCGTTCGACCCGTTCCATCTCGGTCCACGGCAAAGGATTGCTGGCGTGCACGGCCTTCTTCAGGAGCACGAGGGTATCCGAGCGGTACCCGCACAAGCGCTCGGTGACGCGGTCGACCTCCTCCTCGAGCGAGGATTCCGCCACGACCCCGTTGAGGAGACCGAACGTCTCGGCGCGCCGCGCCGATAACGTCTCCCCGAGGAAGACGAGTTCGGCGGTTCGCTTGGGTCCGATCATCCGGGGGCCGAGGGCGGTCGTGAACGGAGGGAAGACCCCCAGTCGCACCTCCGGTTGCCCGAAGGTGGCGCTCTCGGCGGCGAGCGCGAGGTCGCAGGCGGCGAGCAATTCGACGGCGCCTCCGAGACAGGGCCCCTCCACTTGGGCCAGGGTGGGACCGGGCACTTCCCAGAGGGCTCGCACGAGGTCCCGGAACGCCTCCAACATCGGCCGGAGGCGGTCGGAGAGGTGGTCCTCCACATCGAATCCGGCGCTCCACCGATGGCGGGCTCCCTTCAGGACGACGACGTTCGCGGAGCGGACGGGGGCAGAACGCAGGGTGTGGGCGAGCTGGTCGAGGAGGGCGATGTTGAAGACGTTCACCGGAGGACGTTCCCAGATCACGGTCGTCCGGGCGCCGCTGCGTTCCACGCGCACCGATTCATCCGCGACGTGGGCCATCGCCCGCCTCACTCGAACAGGATGGATTCCACGAACGTCTCGAGCTGGAGCCGCGTTTGCTCGTAGGAGGTAGAACGCTCCTCGAACTCGAGGTGGAGGTAGGGGATCCCGTGGCGGTCGAGGGCCTTGCGGTACAGCACGACATCTTCCAACGCCGGTTCGCAGAACTTGGCCGTGAGGAAGATCACGCCCTGGGCGCCCGCCGCCTTCGCACGCTGCAGGATCGCCTCGCCTTTCGTCGTCGGCGTCGCCCGCACTCCGATGTCGACCGGGGTCCGCACGTAGGCCTCCGCAAGGGCCGCAAGAGGGTCGTCCTTCCCATCGATCCCACGGTACCATCGTTGCAGCTGCAAGAACTCGTCATCGACAATGTAGCAACCCACTTTCTCGATGAGCTCGATGAGATCGAGTGTCGGCTGCTCGCAGAACGGACCCACCAAGAGGACGGGGATCGCGTCCTTCCGCTGGTCCGTCCGTTCGGAGAGCTCGGCCAGGACCCGTTCTAGGATCGGGACGTGCAGTTCCCGAGGGAGCAGACCGCCCAATCGGCGGACGAGGTACGACTCCAGGAGGGAAACCTTCCCGGGCGTTGCCTGTTTGATGGCCATCAGCTCTGCAATCCTCTCCCGTTGCCGGTTGAACAGTTCGATCGATGCGGTCAGTCGCTCGGGCCGGTAGCGTTCGCCTCCGAGCCGCTCGAGCTTCGCGATGAGCCGCTGGTATTCGGCCGTGAGGAACGGTATCGCCCCCGACGAGCGGAAGTTCTGGGGAAGGTGGAGCATGTGGGTCGGAATCCTCGGAAGGACCCGCGAGAAGATTCCCTCGAGATTCCGGCTGACGTCGCAGATGTACGGGAACACGAAGGCACGGAACGGGGCAAGGCGCGCCGTCAATGCCAGTTCGAGCGTGGACTTGCTGATCGAGCAGAGGAAGGAGCCGAGCGCGGCGTCGGCGTGACTGATTTCTACGCTCTCCCCCCCGCCGTGAAGCGAGATGGGCAAGAGCCCGAGCGCGTGAACGAGTTCCTGGGGAGTATACACGGGAAAACAGCCCACGGCCCGATGGCCGGCCCGACTCGCGGCGCGGACGGTCGGATAGGCGGGGTCAAGGATCACCTCCCGGGCGAGCCGGGCGATCTCCCCGATCGAGGAAGCCCGCGTGAACTCTTCCAACGTGTCGCTGAGTTCCGGGCCCCCCGGGGCATCGACAGGAACCCTCTCGGGCCCGAGCGGAGCGGCGAACATGGGCCCTACCCCGCCCTCGGGGTCTCGGCATCCCCCCTGAGCTTCTGCAGCCGGGTATGGCCCAGCATCGCGGCCCCGATCGCGGCGGCATGCTGGCCCAGAGGGTGGGTCGTGACCGGGACGCCGGCCGTTTTCTCGAGGGCACGAATCATCGCAGGGCTGTGGACGAGTCCGCCGACCAGGGCCACCTCGGGCTGGATGCCGACGTAGCGCATCAGGATGTGGGCCCGTTGGGCCAGCGATAGGAAGACTCCCATCAGGATGTCGGCCAGCGGGACCTCCTCGGCCACGTTGTTGATGATCTCGGTCTCGGCCAGCACCGCGCAAACGCTGGAGATCGTTTTGGGCGTCGTGGAGCTGAGGGCCTTGGAGGACATCTCCTCCAAGGGAACCTGTAGGTACTTCGCGCACCGGTCCACGAACCGGCCCGCCCCCGCGGCGCATTTCTCGTTCATCTTGAACCGAACGACTCGGCCCGTCTCGGTCACCGACATCGCCCGGGAGGCTTGGCTCCCGATGTCGACGACGTGGCGGGTCGCCGGCCGCAGGAAGACGGCGCCGCGCGCCGACGCGGTGACGTCGCTCACCTGAAGATCCCTGGCCTCCAGTACATACCGCGCCGCCCCCGTCGTACAAAGATATCCCACGTCGCCGGGCATCGCGTTCACCTCTTCGACCATCATCTCGAGGATCTCTCGCCCTCGTTCGGCCGGGTTCCCTCGGGTCGGCAGCGCGGCCGTCGTGAGGATGCGACAGCCGTCTTCCATCAGGACTCCCTTGGTGGTGCCCATTCCGAGGTCGAGGCCGCAGGTGATCACGGCATGCCTCCTCCCGCTTGCTCGCTGCCGTGCAAGGCGGCGCCGATCGCGCCAACGTACTGCGAGAGCGGGCTGACGTTCACGCGAGCCCCAAGGCGATCCTCGAGCACGTGTACGATCCCTTCGTTCCGAGAGACCCCACCCGTGAACGTCACCTCGGGCTGGATCCCCACCCGTTGCATCAACGAGAGGGATCGACTGACGACGCTGGCGTTGAGCCCCGCAAGAATGTCGGTCGGGTCCTTTCCGCGGGAGACGTAGGAACTCACTTCGGACTCCGCGAACACCGTACAGGTGTTCGTGATCTTCACGGGATGGCGAGCCCCCAGCGAGAGTGCGCCGATCTCGCTAACGTCATAACCGAGGGCCCCCGCGCAGACGTCGAGGAATCGTCCGGTGCCGGCGGCACACTTATCGTTCATCGCAAAGTCGATGACCTCTCCGCGGTCGCCCACCTTGATGGCTTTGGTGTCTTGTCCCCCGATGTCGAGCACGACGCGGGTGCCAGGAAAGAGGAAATGCGCGCCCTTGGCGTGA
>JAKAPG010000255.1 GCA_021823085.1 Thermoplasmata archaeon
CCGATCTCGGGGGGACGTCGTCGCGATGGGAGCCTCGGGAGCGCCCACCGAGGAGATCGACCAGCTCGCCGAGCGAACGATCCTCGCCCGCCTCGATGCGGAGGGCGTGGACTGGGACTTTCTCGGTGAGGAGATCGGGCATGTCCGGCGGGGCGGGGGCCCCCTTCTCGTCGTGGATCCTATCGACGGCACGTACAACGTGCTGCGCGGCATCCCCTTCGCGGCCGTCTCGTTGGCTCTCGGACGAGGCTCGCTCGCGGGCATCGAGATCGGGATGGTTCGCGACCTATACGGGGGGACGACGTTCTGGGCCTCCCGCGGCGAGGGTGCGTTCCGGGACGGTCACCGCATCTCCGTGCGGACGTGGGACCGCCGTCAGGACGTCGTTTTCGCGAGCCTCGGCCGGCACGTCGCCGCGCGGGCCGTAGAGCGGGCGCGTCGGGCGCGCCGTATCCGATCGTTGGGATGCGCCTCCCTCGAGCTGGCTCACGTGGCGGAAGGCGCCGGCGATGCCTACCTCTTCGAGAACGAGCCCGAACATCTTAACCTGCGGGCCACGGACATCGCAGCGGGCTATCGCATCCTGACGGAGGCGGGGGGAGGGATGGCGAACGCCAACGGGGAACCGCTCGACGGTTTTCCGCTCGCGATCGACCGCCGGACGAGCGTCTTTGCCTTCGGAGACCGCGCGATACTGGACGGGGACGGCGCCGGAGGACAGCGGTGAAGCTCGGTCTCGCGGTCCATCCCGGAAAGGAGCGCGCGCTCACGATCGCGCGAGACGTCCTGGATGCCCTCGACGGCCGGTGCGAGGTCACTCTCGCCGAACCTTTGCCCGGGGAGACGGGGCTGCGCGGCCCTCGCGAACCGCTGGAGTCGTTGCGGGCCGACGCGATCGTGGCGATCGGTGGTGACGGGACGTTCCTGCGGGTCCTGAGGGGCAACGACGCACCCCTATTGGCGCTCAACGCCGGAACGGTCGGAGTCCTCTCCGAGGTAGACGCGCGCGATCCTTCGGCGCTGCAGGGCGCCCTCGACCGTCTGGTCCGGGGCGAGTACTTCATCGAGGAATGCATGAAGCTCGGAGTTCGCGTCGGGGCGACCACGGTGCGCGACGCCGCGAACGAGCTCGTCCTCCACGGTCATCGGGCGGCCCGCATGGGCCATTTTGAGATCTCGGTCGACGGACGCCCCCTCGGCCGGATCTGGGCCGACGGGATCATCCTCGCGACGCCGATCGGTTCGACCGCATACGCCCTGAGCGCGTTCGGTCCGGTCGTCGAACCCGGAGTCGAGGGCATCGTCCTCGTCGCGATCGCCCCGTTCCGGGCAGCGTCCCGGGCCGTCGTGCTCGATCCGCTCCGCATCGCTTCGGTGAGGTCGCTCGCCTCGGGAATCCCGGCGGTCGCCGTCGTCGACGGCCAGGAGGAGATCCCGCTCCAACCCGAGGAATCGGTGACCGTCTATCGCTCTCCTCGGAGGTCCCGGTTCGTCCGCCTTGGAGTCGCCCCGGGCCTTTCGCGCCTGCGCGGGAAAGGCATCCTTCCCTGGTCGGATCCGGACGGCCCTACCGAAGGTAGCGGCGGCGGTAGCGATGTTCCGCCGTGAGCGCAGGCGCACTTCGGACTACGCGACCAAACTGGGGGGCCCCCCCCGCGCGATCACGCGCCAGGCGCTCGATAGCGCGATGGCGAGCTCCCGAAGCTCCTACCCGAACGAATTCGGCGGGCTGCTGCGCGCGGATCCTCCGGGGATCATCTCCGAGCTGCTCCTCCTTCCCGGCACCACCGCAGGGCGCCGCCATGCAAACTTCCAGTTCTACATGATGCCGGCCGACCTCGCCGTCGTCGGAACGGTGCATTCCCATCCTTCCGGAGCCCTGATTCCGTCCGACGCCGACACCCGGCTGTTCCGGAACTGGGGTCGTCGTCACCTCATTATCGGGGCCCCGTTCGCACCGAGTTCCTGGCGCGCCTACGACAGCAACGGTCGGCCGGTGACGATCCCGGTGCTCGGGGCCGACGGCCGGCCCGAGGGCCCGCCACTCGATGGAAGGCCGATACGGTCGGTCCACCGACCCGAGTCCTGAGGGATTACTCGCGCACCGGGATGGTGGGGATCGGAAGCCGGTCCGGGTGCAGGGTCGGGTCCTCGATCGGGCGGCCCGGGTGGTTCGGTGGGCTCCACAGTCCCCTCGTCTTCGCGGTGAGGTCGAGGAGTCCGATGAACCCACGGAACGCGGCACGGTAGGCGTGCGTGTGGTTCCCTTCCCAGTCGAAGAAGTCGTTGAGCAGGTCCTTGGATTGGTGGATCCCGTGGCTGAGCGCGCGCTTCAGGAGCTCTTCCTGGACCGGGCTCAGCATGTCGCGACGGAACCAGTCGCGCGACTTGAGGTGCCCGAGAGGCACGAAGAACATCGGCACGAGCAGCGCTTTGAAGTCCCACAGGTCGTCGATCAGCTCGATCGTGCGAATCACGTCGTCCTCGGTCTCCTGAGGGAGCCCCACGATGA
>JAKAPG010000256.1 GCA_021823085.1 Thermoplasmata archaeon
CCGGGTCGAAGAAAACCGCGACGGTTGAGCGGGCCAGCGATCGGGAGAACCCCATTGAAGGGGAGCGAGCCGAGCGAGCGGAGAAAACCGTTGGAACGGAGCGAGCCGGGCCCATCGAGAAAACCGGAAGCGGAGAGCGAGCCGGACCTACCGAGGAAACCGGGGAAGAGAAGCGAGCCGTGAGGAGCGAGGAAACCGAAGCGCGCGAGCGCCGCGCTCCCATCCCGGCGGCCGGTCCGGGCACCCCACGCGGAGCCGCGCCGTCGCCCTCCTCGTGGGCCCTCGTTCGCCGGCTTGCCGACTCGTACGACGACGTTCAGCGTCTTCGGATCGCGGTCGGCAATCGCCTCGTGAAGCTCGGCCGGAACGAGCAGGTCGCCGATTCTCACGCGAGCGTGCTCGTCGCTCTTTCCGAGGACTTGGCCCGGCACGAGGAGTCGATGGCGGCTGCCATGCGCGCCGAGGTTCACGGGCACATCATGGGCGACTGGCTCGTGGCACACCGGGGCATCGCCGAGCAGAGCGCAGCCACCATCATCGCGACGCTCGAGCGCCGGCCCCACTGGTCGGGTTGCCGCGCGCCGAAGGTCAAAGACCGCTGCGACACCCCGCCGGATGGGTTCGACCCGTGGGATGGCGCCGGCCAACCCTTCTGCCGGCACTCGACGTGGATCGACCCGAAGCACCCATCCTCATTCTGGAAGTTCTGCGGCTTGTACCCCAGTGCCCACCGGGAACGCGGCAAGACATCCGAGGTCAACGCGTACGCTCGGGTGCGGATGTATCGCATCGCGACGAACATGATTCGGTCGGGCAACGAGGAGTACGGCGCGATCTATCGCCAAGCGAAGCAGAAGTACCTCCAGTACCCGATGATCCACGGGAAGGGCCCGGATGACTCCGGCCATGCGCTCTACGCCGACCTGATGGCGCGTCGGGCGATGATCAAGCAATTCCTTGTCGACCTCCATGTAGAGTGGACGAAGCGTCTCGGGTTGCCTCCGAGCGAGCCGTACTCGGCGCGCATCCACCGCGGGGAGACGCCCCAGACCCCGCCGGAGTTCGCAGCGGGGGTGAGCGCGTGACCGAGAAACGCGGCCGCGGCCCGGGCGTCGCCAACGGAGCGCGGAGCCGGGCGTACTACCGCCGGCACCGGGCTCGCGCGAGCTCACTCGGAGGACGCGATCTCTCGGACAACGAGCTCGGCATGATCCTCAGTTCACGGTCCACTAAGGACGAGAAAGAGGCGGAAAAATGAGCGCGAGCGAGGCGAGCGGATTCACGACGGCGAAGCGGATGCGGGACGGGGAGCGCGGGATCGCTCCGAGCTCTTACAGGTACGAAGCGGAGGACCCGGCGGTAGCCGCGTCGCTCGTCGTGCGGCCGGAGCTCTCCATCGAGGAGGCGGCGAAGGTCTGGAACTCGTTTCTCGAGCTGCGCGACACGATCCTCTCTGACCCGGCCTGCTACGACGAGATCGACGGTAAGAAGGACATGAACCGGACGGGCGCCATGCGCCTATCGGTCGCGTTCGGGCTGTCCATCACCGAGGTTGGCATCGAGGAGGGGCGCGTGCAGCTTGCGGACTCGGGGGAGTACGACTACCGCTATCGCGTTCTGGTCCGCGTCTCGAAGGGCGCGCGGTCTGTGGATGGGATCGGTTCGTGCCGGCTATCAGAGATCAGCGAGAAGGCCGGCGACCTGTCGCGTAGAGAACACTTCTCCATAACGAAGGCATGGACGCGCGCCGCCAAGAGGGCCATCTCGGACATTCTCGGCGGCAACGAAGCGGATCCACTCCAACGGTGAGGTAGGCAGTTGGCTCGACCCGTCTCCGATCCACGCTCGCCGCCCGCGGTGCCCAATCTCGGCGGGTGCGCGTTGCCTCCCCCGACCGCTACCGAGCCGTTGGACGTGGTGCTGGGGTCGCTGCGCGAGGCGGTCCGGGACATGGGATACGGGGTGCGCTACCTGCAGCTCCGAATCCGCGAGGCGAAGGTCGAGCCCGAGGTCCCACTCACGGGCCCTTACCGGGAGGCACTGCGGTTACTCGAGGCGGAGATCGCGCGAGTGGATGCGCGGATGCGGGAGTTGGTGGGGGGCAAGCCTTGACGGTCCGCACCGACCCCCGTTACCGCGTTGCGGGCTGCCCACTCTGTCTCGCTCCCTACACGTCGACCACGGGGCTCCGTCAGCATGTTCCGAGGGCTCACGCACAGGTCGGACAGCGGGGCGTCTCCTTAGTGGTCGAGCTTTCCGTCGCGAGGGCGAGGGGTTGGCCAACGGAACGGTTCGAACGCGAACTGAGGGTGCTGGTCGAGCGGGGCGAGTTGCCGGCGATGCTGGAGGTGCAGGCGTGAGCGGGGCTCCGACGGCGGCGCGGGATGCGCGGGAAGAGGCGCTCTGGTGGCCCGGCGGCATCGAGATGGATGGCTCCAAAGTAGGAGTGGCCCGGGGGCACCGCAGGTACCGGCCTCGCGATTCCTTGGGCATGTGTGGCGAGCCCTGCATG
>JAKAPG010000257.1 GCA_021823085.1 Thermoplasmata archaeon
GTCGCTTCTCCGAGGTCGATACCGACACTCACCATGTCTCGCGCACTGCGCTGTGCCTTCTTGGTCTTCCGCATCTCCTCTTTCCCGCGACTTCGCACCCTGAGTCGAAGTCGCGTTCGAAGAGCCGGCGAGAGCAACCGGCTACGATTCAGTCAAGGTCCGAGTGATCAGCGAGGCCAGCCTCAAGTCGGACCGGGTTGATTCCCTCGCCCTCGCGCAGTTGCTGCGCCTGAAGGCGGTTCCAGTGGCCTTCGCTCCCGACGCCTCAATCCGAGACCTTCGCCAGATCGTGAGGGACCGGGCGTTCTACCGCGAGCAGGAGCAGTCCGTCCGCAACCACATCTACTCGGCGCTGCTTCTCAAAGGGATCCCGTACGACGACGGGATTCTCGGGCAGAGGAGGAAGCGAGAGGAGCTCCGCTCTCTAGGTCTGCCCGAGGTCGATCGGGGCCTCGGGATGCTGGCGAGCCACGATGCCGCCACCGCCGAGCTCGATCGGAAGATCCACGAGGCTTTCCTCGCCTCAAAGGAGGCCCAGCTCCTGGAGTCCATTCCGGGGATCGGAGAGTTCACGGCCGTAGCGCTCGTTGCCGAGCTCTGTCCGATCGACCGTTTCCCCAACGTCGAGAAGCTCTGCTCGTATGCCGGCTTGGTCCCCACCAACCATCAATCCGGCGAGACCTCCTACCAAGGGCATCTGAAGACGGACAGCAACCAGCTGGTGAAGTGGCTCCTCGTGGAGGCGTCCTGGTCGCATCGGCAGTGGGCGAAGGGGAGCGACGTAACGAAGATTGCCCGGCGCGTTGCGCGCCGACGGGGGAAGCAGAAGGGGAACGTCGCCGGCGCTCACAAGCTCCTGAAGATCGTCTATGCGGTCCTCAAACGCGGGACTCCTTACACTCCGGAACGACCAGGCCCCGAGGCGCTTTCTGCGAAGTCGTGAGACGGTCGCGTGACGTGATTGGGGAGCGACGGACCGGAGTCGGTGGCCGCGGATTTCATCGTGCGCTTTCGGCGCGGATAAGTGAATGCGGAGCCGACGGGGGACGCGGGGCCAGCTCATGTGAGAGGCGCCGCAGGTCGGCGGAAGGACCATAAGTGAAAGTGGCCATCATCTACGATCCGCCTCTGGGCGGAGCGTGAAGCCGGGCCCGGGCGGCCGAGCAAAACTGGGCACCTCGAGTGCGTTGGCTAGTCTGGCCGCCCCAACGACGGGTCCTTCTGCGCGTCGAGCTCGGGCTCGTCAGCGCGTATGGGAGAAGGTCGAGACCCGAGCCCGGTTCCACACCAACAGGGAGGGAACGAAGACCGTGGAAGCGCTGGAGACAAACGCCGATCGAGCCTGCCTGGGATTGGATGTCCACAAGGACACCATCACCGCGACCCACCTGGGCCCGGGCGGAAAGACCTTGAGAACCTGGACCGTGCCGACGACCCGTCGGTCGGTCCTCGCCCTGGCAAAGGGAGCAGCCCCCGCCGCCCCCATCGTCCTCGAGGCGAGCACCGCCGGGAAGGCCGTGGCCTTCGTGCTGAAGGAGGCGGGACGGGAACTCCATATGGCGGCGCCGAACAAGGTGGCGTTGATCGCCAAGGCGCCGATCAAGACGGACGCGAGGGACAGCGCGGCCCTCGCCCATCTCTACCAAGCGGGGTTCCTCCCCGAGTGCTACGTGCCCACGCCGGAGATTGACCGACTGCGGACGCTGGTCCGGGCCCGCGCCGACCTCGGCTACAAGATGACCCGGATCAAGAACCAGGTCCACGCACTGGTCACCCGGAACCTCCTCGATGAGGCGATGGTCGGGATCAGCGACTGGTTCGGGGTCGGCGGGATTCGCAAGCTCGTGACATTGCCGCTTCCCGAGGAGGAGAAGGGCCACCTCGCGCTCTACCTGCAGCAATTGACGGTCCTCGCCGACCAAGAGGAGACGCTCCACGCGGAGCTGGCACGGGCGGCCGAGGAACGGGCCGATGTTCGCCTCCTGATGACGATCCCCGGGGTCGATTACTACTCGGCGCTGGCCATCGTAGCGGAGATTGGCGACATCCGTCGATTTCCGACCAAGGCGCAGCTCTGCTCCTTGGCCGGCGTGGTCCCGAGGGCCGACAACAGCGGGGCGAAGGTGAGCCAGCACCGGTCCGTGAAGCGGGGTGACATGGTGCTGAAGCGATTCCTCTGCATCGCGGTGCAGGGGATGCTCCGCTCGAAGCAGGATACGACGATCAAGCGGTTCTACACGAAGAAGGCGAAGTCGATCGGGGCACCGAAGGCGCAGGTGGCGGCGGCGAGGAAGCTAGCGTGTGCCATCTGGCACATGCTCAGCCACAACGAAGCCTATCGGGACGCGGACACCGAGTTGTCGGAGAGAAAAGTCACGAAGATGGAGCGCACCGCGACGAGCGAGGTCGCTCTCCCGACGGCGAGGGACCTCGAGAGTCTCGGCGAGAGGCTGACCGGCAGAGCGGTCGCGCTGGAGCGACTCGCCCGGGAGGAAACACATGCCGGCT